>JAHWJO010000004.1 GCA_019348365.1 Armatimonadota bacterium
CTAGAGAGGACCGTGTACGCCGAGCCCGCGCTGGTCCCGGCCTCTCCCTGGCTGGGCCGAACGCCCCCGGAAAAACCGGTGGACCTGAAAGCGATCCGATCCCTGCGAGAGAACGATCCGGCGCGCTCGTCGCTGTCGGTCTCATGGCGGGCGGGGAAGGGAACTCCCTGGCTCTGGGTCGTCCAGTACCGGACGGGAACGGCCTGGAAAACCGTCCTCCTGCCGGGGGAGCAATCCTCCTACACCGTAGAAGAGGGAGCACCCCAAACTTCCGTCGATGGGGTCGCGGTGACCGCCGTGGACCGCCTGGGCAACGCCGGACCGCCCGCAACGGTCGGTCTCCTGCCCCCTCCGAACGTTCTCCAGCAAATGCGTATCAGATAGACAAGCCGGCGATTCCCAAATGACTGACACTCCCCGCTCCAACGACCTCCATACCCGCCGGGTTTTCCTCAAGCGAGCGCTGCTCTCCGGGGCGAGCCTGGGCGTGTGCAGCTTCGCCTATGCGAACATCGAGCCGGAATGGGTGGAGGTCGAGCGCGTGCGGATTCCTCTCCCCCGGCTTTCACCGGAGTTCCACGGCTACCGCATCGCGCAGATCAGCGACATCCATATGGACGGCTGGATGGACCGGGAGCGGCTGTCCGACATCGTGGAGCGGGTCAACGGTCTGAAACCGGACCTGGTGGCGATCACCGGCGATTTCGTGAGTTACAAGCCCCGTCGCTACGTCGAGGACATGGCGGTGGCCTTCCGCCGCCTCGCCCCGAAGGACGGGACGGTGGCGGTGCTCGGCAACCACGATCACTGGACCGACCCGGAGGTGGTGCGGCAGGCGCTCCGCAAAGGCGGGGTGGAGGAGCTGGGGAACCGTGCGCTCACGCTCCGGCGGCGAGGCGCAAAATTTTACGTGGCGGGAGTGGACGACCCATGGTCCGGCGAGCCCCACCTGGACCGGGTGTTGAAGCGAACGCCCGGAGAAGAGGCCTGCATGCTGCTGGCGCATGAGCCGGATTACGCCGATACGAGCGCGGCGACGGGCCGGTTCGACCTCCAGCTTTCCGGGCACTCGCATGGGGGGCAGGTGCGAGTCCCCCTGTACGGGGCCATTATCCTGCCCAAATACGGGCGAAAGTACCCGGCGGGGCTGTATCAAGTCGGGACGATGAAGCTCTACACGAACCGGGGGATCGGGATGGTTGGGCCGCACCTGCGGTTCAATTGCCGGCCGGAAATCACGCTCTTCATCCTCGAAAACATGTGAACAGTATCGGGAGTTGGGAATTTGGGAATATCCTCGTCCCGCTTATCGAGCCCACCTGTCCTGTAGCGTTCTTCCCCCCACGCGATGATCCAGGGCCCTGGACTTTTCTCCTTTGCACCTTCCCTCTACGATTTCCCTATCGTTCTCGCCGATGGAGGGGACTGCATGGGAGCGGTTATGTAAAAGAAAAGAGGAGATCGCTAAGTTACTGAAGAAAAAAATCAGGACAAACTCCCGGAATCAGGCGGCATGAAGAATTTCATTCATGGGAATATCCGATTTTGCTAGAGGCGATCTGCTGTCTAAAAGTGAGAAACTCATCGTACCGTAACGGCCGGATCATTGAACCCCTGTGCCAGAATGACCTCGGCTTGGTCTCTGCAATCCTGAATATGGAAGGAAAGGAATTTAGATCATGAGTCGATGGACCGGTCATCCCGCGCATCTGAAGGTGTATCTCATCGGACTATTACTCTTCATGGTCGCAGTGGGCGATACCTGGGCGCATTTTCCTCATGCAGGGAAACAGCACCGGTTTTACAACAGCAGCGAGAGTATCGATACGGAGCACGAAGATTGGATGTCATGGCTCCCCGACACGATCCGACTCACCGAGTTATCGATCCCCGGAACCCACGATTCCGGCTCCTTCTACGGCGGTGATGCAGTCCAGACCCAATCCCTCAGATTGCCGACCCAACTCAAAGCGGGCATCCGCGCATGGGATATACGGTGCCGGCACATCGAGGATCGATTCGCCATCCACCACGGCTCGATCTACCAGAAGGCGATGTTCGGGGACGTTCTGGAGCAAGCGGCGCAGTTCCTCCGGGATCATCCCAGGGAAACGATCCTGATGCGCGTCAAGCGGGAATATAACGACTCCGACAATACGCGGACTTTCGCTGCCACGTTCAAATGGTACCGCGATCAGACGACCTACGGTCAATACATCTGGAAGCCCCCCACCGATGGCGGATGGGAGGCTTCCCAACAGGTACCCAAACTGGGGGACGTGCGAGGGAAGATCGTCATCCTGCAGAATTTTTCCGGCGATTTGGACGGCGACGGCAACGCTGACGAAGTGTTTGGGCCCGTCTGGGGTAATTCGGATATCCAGGACGAATGGGACCTCGATACGGTCTGGGAACTCGATAGCAAATGGAACGACGTGCGGGACCACCTCGACAAGACGAGCAACGGCGATCCTTCCCGGATGTACGTGAACTTCCTGAGCGCTTCCTCAGAGAACGGCGGCGTTTATCCCTACACCGTCGCCCGTGGCTCCAGCGATCATGAAAAACAATTCTGGGGGGTCAACCACCACGCCATCCACTATCTGGTCGAGGCGAACGTCAAACGGACCGGCTTGATGATGATGGATTTCCCCGGCGCCGGCTTGATCGATGTCATCATTGCCCATAATTTCCGGTTTGCCACCCACATCCGAAGCCTGCAGAACGACTTCCGGTTTTTCCTGAAGAACATCGCTTACACCAACGAGAAGCGGGGGAGCTCCGTCGGCGCGGAAGCCCTGGCGCAGCACGATGAATTGATGACTCTCCTGAAACACGTCCTTCCCACAGCCCGCTGGCATCTGTTCGTCATCGAACAGGAGATGGGATTCGCCCGGCAGACCGACGGACTGCTGGCGTATTCCGATGAGATCGACAGCTACATCACCGGCGCGATGACCAGCCGGTTCGGCCACAGTGAGGTGAGCGTCGACGAGTTGAAGGGCTTCGTCGACGGGGAGATCGGGAGCCTGTCGGGCAGCGCCCAGGACCGGGCGACTCAACTTGCCGCACGGGTGAGGGCCCGGTTCCCCGGCCAATTCTGGAGCGTCGTCATCCGGAAGGGGGACGGCGGCTTTGATAATTGGGCCTACACGACATGGGGGGCCAAATATCGGGTGGATAAAGATGACTACAAGTATGTGGTGTGGGGCTACGCCCGGAACGATCCCCCGACCGCCGTAGCGGGAGGCCCGTACAATGGGCAGGAGGGCTCCCCGATCACCTTCAACGGGGGGGCATCCCACGACCCCGACGGGGATCGGCTGCAGTACCGGTGGGATCGTGATAATGACGGCGTTTGGGACACCGACTGGTCCTTCTCCCCGATTTTCCGCACTTTCTGGCTCGATGATCACCAGGGAATGGCACGGCTGGCGGTCACGGATGGAGAGTTCACCCGCTTTGCGCTGGCGAACGTGACGGTGAGCAACGTCAGTCCGGTCGTGCAGGCCCTGGGAGACTTCACCACCGATGAGGGGAAGCCGTTCACCCTCTCCGGCACTTTTACCGATCCGGGGAGCGACACTCACGTCCTGACGATCGACTGGGGCGATGGGACGGTTCCGACGAACCTGGCCCTGTCGAATACGCGCAGGTTTGAAGTCATGCACACCTACGTCGATGATAATCCGAGCGGAACCGCCCAGGATGACTACACGATCCGGATCACTCTCACCGACGATGACGGTGGCGTTGGCACGGAATCCTCCACCGTCACGGTTCGGGATCTGCCGCCACAGGTGACGTTCGACCGCGTCACCGATGAGACGGGCGCGGTGATCGGAGTCGACGTTCCGGCTGCTCTGGTGGGAGTCAAATTGACCGCTACGGGGCGTTTCACGGATCCGGGCCTTGCCGATACGCACCAGGCAGCAATTGACTGGGGAGACGGGGCGGCAACCCTATCTGCCGTCACTCAGGGGGCGGGCAGCGGAGCCATCTCCGACCGGCACGTCTATGATGCGCCGTCCACCGCCTTGCTGAGAATAACGGTCACGGACGACGACACCCTGTCCGGTCAGGCCCAAGGATCGATACAGGTTCTGAAGCCCAGCCGCGCGATACAATCGGCCGTTGACCTGATGCTGAAGCCGCTCCTGGCCGACTCCGCATCGGGGGCAGCAACGAAGAAAGCTCTCCAATCCATTATTGGATTGCTGGAGGGGCATAACGGCGGGAAAGCGAAAAACGGGGCCATCGATAAGCTGGACAAGGGGAACGAGCATGTGGGCTTGAAGCGGGTGATGGAAGCCGTTCGAGAGTTGTACGCGCTAACGAGTAGGGACGGCGGACTCTCGACGGAAGCCCGCGCCGTTCTGGAACGCGTGAAAGCATTCCTTGCTCTGACGGCAAAATCCGTCTACCTTGACGCACTCGCTGACGCCCAGACCGCCGCCCGCCCGAACAAATCCCAGAGGAAGATCTCGCAGGCCACCGCCCTCGGGAACCGGGCCGGGGTGAAGCTGGCGGGGGAAGATTACCTCGGAGCCGTCATCGACTATCACGAGGCTGTTCGCATTCTCTGAGGGAAGATATAGAAAAATCGGACAGCCCGGACCGTTCATGGGTCCGGGCTGTCATGCGTACGAGTGCCGGGAGGTCCAGCGGAGCAACTGCAGCCCGACCGATGATGGGGTTCATACGTGCCGGGCAGGAGTCCGGATTCGACGGGTCAGCCCAGGAGCTCTTCGACCTTCTTTGCGATGCATTCGGAGCTAATGCCGTGCCGCTCCAGCAGCTCTTCCGGCTGGCCGGAGTGGGGGAGTCCCGTCACCGCGAGCTTGTGGACCTTCACGCCCTCGCGGGAAAGCTCCCCGGCCACCGCATCGCCGAGGCCCCCCTCCATCCAGTGGTCCTCCACCGTTATGAGGGTGTCGCCGGTGCGCCGGGCGGCGGCGAGCAGCCCCTCGCGATCAATCGGCTTGATGGAATAGGCGTCGATCACCTGGATCTTCACCCCGTTCTTTTCGAGGGCCTCCGCCGCCTTCAGCGCCTCGAAGAGGGTGACGCCCGCGCCCACGACGGTCGCCACGTCGTCATCGCTCCGGCGCACCACTTTCGAGCCGCCGAGCTGGAACTCCTCGTCCGCATCGTAGATGACGGGGGTCTTCGGGCGGGAGGTGCGGATGTAACCGATCCCGCAGTGGCATAGCAGCAGCTCGGTCAGCTTCTCCGCCGAGACCGCATCGCTGGGGTAGAGAACGACGGAATCGAGGACGGAGCGCATCATCGAGAGGTCTTCGAGGCCCATCTGGCTCGCGCCGTCCTCGCCGATGGAGACGCCCGCGTGGGAGCCGCAGAGCTTGAGGTTCGCTTCGGAGAGGCCCGCCATCCGGATCTGGTCGAAGGCGCGGGTGAGGAAGCAGGCGAAGGTCGAGGCCATCGGGATCTTGCCCCGCGTGGAGAGCCCGGCGGCGACCCCCACCATGTTCTGCTCGGCGATGTAGCACTGCACGAACCGGTCGGGATACGACTTGTGGAACTTGTCGGTGTAGGTGGAGTTCTGCGTGTCCCCGTCCAGCACGACAAGGTCGGGAATCTTTCCGCCCAGCCGCTGCAGCGCGACCCCGAACGCCTCGCGGGTGGCGACCTCCTTGCCCTTCTCGTAGCGGACCGGCTTGGTGTCGGGCTGGGGGCGAGGATTCGCCGGCATGGTATCCGGATCGTGGAGGGATTCCTTCCGCTGGAGGTCGGTGTCGAGGGCGTGCTGGGCGTTCGGCTCCAGCTCCGCAATCGCTTTTTCGGCATCCTCGGCGGGGAGCGCCTTGCCGTGCCAGCCCTCCATGCCCGAAAGGAAGGAGACTCCCGCGCCCTTTTCCGTGCGGGCGAGGAGGACCGTCGGCTTCTCTTTGGTGTTCAGGGCGGTGTCGTACGCCTGGAGGACTTCTTCCATGTTGTGCCCGTCGAACACGAGGGCGTTCCAGCCGAACGCCTCCCATTTCCTGCGATAGATATCCATCTGGTGCTCGTAGGCGGTGGGGGCGCTCTGGCCGAGGGCGTTCACGTCCACGATCCCGATGAGGTGATCGAGCTTTTCGATGGCGGCCAGGGCGGCGGCTTCCCAGACGGAGCCTTCCATGATCTCGCCGTCGCCCATGAGGACGTAGGTGCGCGCGTCCAGGCCGTCGATCCGCGCCGCGATGGCCTGCCCGACCCCGGCGGAGAGTCCCTGCCCGAGGGAGCCGGTGGCGACATCGACGAACGGCAGATGACGGGTGGGGTGCCCTTCGAGGTTGCTGTCCAACTGGCGCAGGGTGGTCAAATGGTCGAGGGAGATGTAACCGGCTTCGGCCCAGGCGGCGTAAAGGACGGGGGCGGCGTGGCCCTTGGAGAGGATGAACCGGTCGAGGCGGGGGTCCTGGGGGTTGTGGGGGTCATAGTTCATGATCCCGCCGAAGAAGAGCGCGGCCATGAGGTCCGCCGCCGACATGCTGGAGGTGGGGTGGCCGCTCCCCGCCGCCGTGGTGGAGCGGATGGAGTGGATGCGGAGCATATTGCCGATGGCCTTCAGCCGCCGGGGGTCCCGGTGCTGAAGGGCGTTCGGGGTCGCTTCGAGGGTGCTCATGAGTGAGGCTCCTTATCGCCGTGACGCTGCCAGAGATCGGATTAAAGGGTGAGATCAATGATTCCGACACAGTGTAGCACGGTCATTTCCCGATCATCAACGCGCAGGGGAAAGTCAATCTGAGCCTTTATAATAGCTTTCGTTGAATGCACTTACTGACACGCCGCATGAGCCGGGAGACGTGAACCGGGACCGCTCGGTGGATGTGAACGACGCGATCCTGGCGCTGTGAGGCCTGGTCGATCTGGCGGAACTGGATGCGGAGCAGCGGAGAATCGGGGACCTGAACGGGGATGGCGGGATCAGCGTGGCCGACGCCGTGCTGATCCTTCGCAAGGCTGTCGGGCTGTACGTAAAGATAGTCGGGCTGTAACGTAAAGATAGAGGACCGGAATCCTCTACAGGTGCAGCACGATCCGGTCCTCCTCCACCGTGACGGGGTAGGTCTCCACGTCCGGTGGGATCTCCTCCGCCTTCAGGCTCGATCCCTCGCCCGTCTCCCCGTCGCCCGCTCCCCCCGTCTCCCCGTCGCCCGCTCCCCCCGTCTCCCCGTCGGAAGTATCTTCCTCGTCCCCGGCGCGCTCCACCGTCACCTCGTACGTCCGCACCCGCGTCCGGTCCGGCTCGCAGATCGTCTTTCCCGTGGTTAGGTCGAATTCCCACCCGTGCCAGGGGCAGCGCAGGATCTCCCCCTCCCGCGCCCAGAGGTACTCCCCCGGCGCGGAGGGCAGCGTCAGCCCCTTGATGCTCCCCCGGCAGAGGGGCGCGCCCTGGTGGGGACACTGGTTCCGCAGGGCATAGAAGGTCCCGTGGACGTTGAACACCCCGATGGACCGCCCCTCCACCTCGACGATCTTCCGTCCCCCCGGCGGGATCTCCGAGGCGAGACCGACGACGTGCCGCTTCCTCTCCCGCATCAGCGTCCTCCCGCCGCCGCCATCTCCCGATCCGCCGCCGGGGCCGATTCCAGCTGCAACCCGTACAGCTCGCGGGCGTTGTCTTCAAAGATCCGCTTCCGCATGGCTTCGGGGAGCTTCGGGAAGGCGGTCTTCGGCGAGTCGAAGTCCCAGTGGGGGTAATCGCTGGAGTACATCAGGGTCTGCTCCGCGTCCATCATCTCGAAGATCGACAGCAGCCATTCGTCCTTATCCGGGCGCTCCAGCGGCTGCGAGGTGAGCCGCACGTGGTCCCGCAAGTACTCGTCCGGGCGGCGCTTCACCCACGGCACTTCCATTCGCAGCGCCCGCCACTCGGCGTTCAAGCGCCAGATCAGCGGCGGCAGCCACGACACGCCCCCTTCCACCAGCACGACCTTGAAGCCGGGGAACCGCTCGAAGACGCCCTCCGTGATGAAGCTGACGAGGTGCGCCTGGAAGCTGAGGCTGAGGCAGGTGTGCCACTCGATGTAGTGCGTCGGATACCCCGGCGTGGGCTGGACGTTGATCCCCATCCCGTCGGTGCCGGGGTGGATGGCGAACGGGAAGCCGTGCCGCTCGCAGGCTTCGTAGATCGGGTAGTACTGCCGCTGCCCGAAGGGGGCGCGGGCGCCGGAGTCGGTCATGACCTGCACGAAGTGGGGGTGCCCGGCCCACCGCTCGATCTCGCGGGCGGCGGCCTGGGGGTCCTGGTGAGCGACGGTGATCGAGCCTTTGAAGACGCCGTCGGGGTTGTACGTGCCGAGCCAGGTTTCGTTCATCCAATCGTTGAAGGCGGCGGCGATGGCCGTGCCGAGATCGGGGTCGGGGTGGAGGTTGCAGAAGGCGCGGGGCAGCAGGACGACATGGCCCATCCCGAACTCGCCGATGAGCTGCTGGCGCATGAATTCCGGGTCGGAACCAGGTCCGCCGCCGTTGGGAGGCTTGGAATCGAGGCGCGCGCCGTGGACGGGGTTCCCGAAGAAGCCGCGCCCGCCGCCGTTCCAGCGGTCCTTGAAGGGGGGCTTCATGTGCATCTTGATCTCATCGATGCTTTTCGGGCCGGGATGCACGTCGCAATCGATGATGCCGGGGCGGGGCGGGGGAATCATGTTCTGTCTCCTTTTCTTATCCTGCGGATGACCGCTTCCTTCATGAGGAGTATTCTATAGGGAGGAGCGGAATCCTGTTGACGCTATCGGCAATGGATGCCCGTCTCGCAAGCCGCTTCATCCGGCGCCCCTGGGGCTCCGGCTTCCCCTCGAACCCTTCGATCCAACCGGAGGGGATCCCCTTTCCCTGCTTCTGAGAGTCACTCGCCGGTGGGACGTTCACCGAATGACCGCGAACCACTACGGCGATCCGGGTTTCTCCAGACGCAGGGCTTTCCGCTCGAAATCGAGAGTCATGACGTACGCTTTGAGGAAATTCAGGCCGAGCAAGCCCCGGCCCTTCACCCCAATCTTCTCCATGTGATCCAGGTCGACCATGCACCCCATCAGGTCCTGGGCTTCCGCCGTCCCGACCTTCAGGGATTCCAGATGCAGCATCTGCACGCTCCCGGTTTTTCCCGCCACGCCGGATCCCGAGCCGATGACTCCCCGCTTCTCCGGGAGATTCAGCTGTTTCACGATATCGTCATCGACGCAGGTGAGCGTTGCCCCCGTATCGAGCACGAATTGAAACGGTCCCTCGCCGTTGATCGTCACGGGCACGAGGATCGCCTGGTCGTTCGGGCCCGCCAGTTCGATGGGCACCTCCCCGGCGGAGACCTGCGCCGGCCCCGTCTCCAGCGGCGCGCCGGGGATGCCGCCCTGGGTCACGGTCCGGCATCCGGTGAGGCCGCACGCCAGAAAAACAGCAATGATGCCGACGCTGCTGAAACCGTCACGCTTCAACCTTCTCCCCCTTTCCAAATGAGTGCCCTCCCTTTCCGATCATTGTAGATTTTCCAGGTCACTTTATCCATTTGGACGGGTCATGGAGATGGAAACGGGCGTACAGTATAACGGCGCTCTCCCCTGCGTTGAGCTTTATCGGGAGGCTCTCGTGACGGTGGAGCTGCCCTCCGATGAGAGCCGCATTCCCGACGACTCCTTCCCGCCCAACTCTCAAGAAAGAATGATAGAATGGGTGGGAGACTGAATGTTCTTTCTTCTCCGCCATGAACGGGCTCCCGTACTCGTCCAACCGGTTCTTCCTTCAGGAGTGGCTCTTGAATCGTAAGGTAAACCTCCTCCCGCTGCCCTTCACGCTCGGTTTCCTCGCCTTCGGCGCCGTCCTCCCGATGACCGGCGCTCCGGGGGTCTCCTCCGGTTCACCCTCCCCCATGTCTGCTCAGGCCATGTCCCCGGTCGATCATGCGGAGAGGATGCCGCCCCTCCCTCCCGATCTCTCTCCGAAGGGGAATCCCCGCCCCCTCTCTCCTCCAAACGACCCGGCACCGCCCCCTCTCACCCGGCGCTACCCGGCACTGGAAGGGCTGGATCCCCGCGCGCGAGGCCCCCTGCTCTCCGTCGTCCCGGCCTGGAGGGTCTGCCTCACCCGGCACCGGCTCCCCGAATCGTCGGGGATGCACGAGCCGGAGCCGGGATCGGTCTACACCGCCGCCGCCGATATCTACGTGCTGGACCTCCCCCCGGCGGAGATCCGCGCGATGCTCGACCGGCTGGGGAGGGCCGGGTTCGCCGCGTGGTTCCGCATCCCGGGCCGGGACGGCTGGCCGAGCCGGTATCTCCCGCACGTCCATGCGGTCTACGCGGGCGTGCCCCTCAAGTCGGGCCTCCGGGCGCAGGTGCGGGATTACCTGAACGGGAAGACCGGACTCCGCAGCCATGGGCCGTACCGATTCCACCGGTTCGACCCGCAGGCCGTCGCGACGGTACGCCGGATGTACGCGGGTAAGCCGCAGGTGACACGGAGATCCTCTGCGCGTTGATCTAATCTCATCTATTCCGTTGGGGAGCACCTCACATGGGGAGCACCTCACATCCTCAGAGGAGGGGTTTTCAATGGGGACGACTTACACGTAACGAATCATGCAAATGATCAAAGTTCTGATTCTGGCGCTGCTCCTGACCGGGGGGGCGTGGGCCTTGCGGCAGCCGGCGGGGGATCAGGTCCTCGGGAGCTACGTCACGTCCGTGAAGGGGCGGACCCCCGGTCAGCGTAATAACGCGCTCCTCGCGGCGCGGCGGCTCGACGGGGTCGCGATCCCCGCCGGGGGCATCCTGTCCTTCAACCGTCACGTCGGGCCGTGGACTCCCGACCGGGGCTATGTGATTGCGCTCGTCAGCTACGACGGCGAGCTCGTCAGCGACTGGGGCGGGGGCGTGTGCCAGACCTCGACCACCCTCTACAACGCCGCGCTCCTCGCCGGGTTGGAAGTGGTCGAGCGGCACCGGCACACCTGGGCGCCCAAATACATCCCGCCGGGCCGGGACGCCGCCGTCGCGCAGGTCGCCATCGACCTCAAGCTCCGCAACCCGCACCCCTGGCCCGTGCGGGTCCGCACCCTCTACCGCGCGGAGAGCATCGGGTTCGAAATCCGGGGCCGGGCGAGGGGGCCCATGGCGAGCGTCGGGGCCGAGACTCAGGCGACCGTCCCGCCGACCGAAATCCTCCGTACGGACGCGCAGCTACGGAGCGGGCAGCGGCGGCTCCTGAATCGGGGGCGGCCCGGCGTGCGCGTGGCCGTCTATCGTACGCCGCTCCAGGGACGGAACCGGGGCGTGCGCGAGCTGGTCTCACAGGACTCTTATCCGGCGATGAACCGGGTAGTGGCGGTGGGGGAGCGATGATGCACGGTCATCGTCTGGATGGTCGCGGGGAGGAGTGAGGCGTCGCCTCGGCCTTCCCCCCGGCCTCCCATCAAGCCCATGCTGAGAAGGCCCACCACGAGCAGCATGAGAACGAAAGCGGCGATGATCAGCCCCCAGAGGGTCTTGTTGCCTTGCGTGGGTTCAAGTTCAACCATCTTTCAACTCCGAAGGTAAACGGGATGTTTTCCTGGTTATGCCCCGCTTACTTTGCCCCTAAACTATCAAACAGGCCATGATCCCAGGTGGGGATGTTGGCTCAGACTACACTCCGCCTGTTCAGGAGAGGGGCGATCATCGGGACGCGGAGCTTCACGCGGCCTGGAACGGAGGAGAGTCCTGGACTGTAGCATGAAAAAACCTCCCGGGCCGGGGCCCGGAGGCATCCCTCGCGGACGAGGCAATCCAATTATGTGTATGTTAAACTACGGATGGGCGATACTGGATCCAAACCAGTGGCCTCCTCGGTGTTAACGAAGCGCTCCCTTCAGGCGTGTTTTTGATTGTTTTACACGTAAATCTGCTCTCCGGCCCCCTGAAGTTTATGAAACGAGGCGGTGTTTTCTACCGAACCCGATTCCAGACGATTGGGAGACCTTACGTATCCCTTATCAACTGTTGACGCGAAGTAGTGATAAGATACCCAGTGTCATGACCCCCCTTTTGCGAGATGGGTTTTAATAGAGATGGCGCTCTGAAGCTATCTTCAATGTACTTCCTTGATTCCTCTGCTTCCTATTCATTAAATTTTAAGCCCCGACAGCAGATAGGGTTGGGTGAGAGGCGGCGTGCTTGTAATTGATGGCGGAAAGGAGATTTTCAGGTTCCCTCTTCTAAAAATAGAGTTCATCCGTCTACCACCAGCGCGTCTATCCTCATTCGCGGGGGTAGGTTGAAAACTATGGCCAACTCTGTGTCATTCTTTCACCCCATTCCCGTTTGCTGAGTCTATTTGATGGGACCCCTCGGTTTTGGAAATACCCGCCTGGCAAGCAGACACCTAAGAGAATATTTCAGAAGGAATCTTTATCCTTACCCTTAAATTACATGATGTGTATTTTCTTCCAATTCCGGTGCAGCTCGAAAGGGTAACCTTTCCTTCGGCCATGAAGAAGAAAGTCACGCGCATTCTAAACCTGCACATCGGGTTGAACAGCATACCGGAACGACGTCTCCGAGGAGTTTCAATATGGCGGTGGAGCCAACCGGAACGACCACTCTCGACACGAAACAACTGCTCCATGTCCTGACCGCATACAAAAGGGGCGACTTCACCCAGCGGATGCCGATCGACCAGACCGGCATTGAGGGGAAGATTGCGGACACGCTCAACGATATCATCGAGCAGAACGAGCGACTCTGCGAGGAATTGTCCCGCCTCAGCAACGTCGTGGGGAAAGAGGGAAAAATCCGGGAACGGGCGTCCCTCAACGCTTCCAGGGGCGGCTGGAACTCCTGTGTGGAGTCCGTCAACACCCTGATCGCCGACCTGGTGCAGCCCACCACTGAAGTGGCGCGGGTCATCACTTCGGTGGCGAGCGGGAACCTCACGCAGAAGATGGCCCTCGACATCGACGGCCGGCCCCTCACCGGGGAGTTCCTCCGCACCGCGAAGACTGTCAACACGATGGTGGACCAGCTCGCCTCCTTCGCCTCGGAGGTGACCCGCGTCGCCCGCGAGGTCGGCACCGAAGGCCAGCTCGGCGGCCAGGCCCAGGTGAAGGGCGTATCGGGGACGTGGAAGGATCTCACCGACTCCGTCAACTCCATGGCCAATAATCTGACCTCTCAGGTGAGAAACATCGCGGACGTGACCACGGCGGTTGCCAGCGGCGACCTCACCCGGCGGATTACCGTCGAGGCGCAGGGCGAGATCCTGGAGTTGAAGAACACGATCAACACGATGGTCGATCAGCTCTCTTCCTTCGCGTCCGAGGTCACCCGCGTCGCTCTGGAGGTCGGCACGGAGGGGCAGCTCGGGGGCCGCGCCGAGGTGAAGGGCGTATCGGGGACGTGGAAGGACCTCACCGACTCCGTCAACTCCATGGCGAACAACCTCACCAGTCAGGTCCGCAACATCGCCGACGTCACGACCGCCGTCGCCGGCGGGGACCTGACGAAGAAGATCACGGTGGACGTTCAGGGCGAGATCCTCGACCTGAAGAATACCATCAACACGATGGTCGATCAGCTCCGCTCGTTCGCCTCGGAGGTGACCCGCGTCGCCCGCGAGGTGGGGACGGAAGGCCAGCTCGGCGGGCAGGCGGAGGTGAAGGACGTGTCGGGGACATGGAAAGACCTCACCGACAACGTCAACTCCATGGCGAACAACCTGACCTATCAGGTCCGGAACATCGCGGACGTGACCACAGCGGTCGCGAGCGGCGACCTCACCCGGCGGATCACCGCCGAAGCCCAGGGCGAGATCCTGGAGCTCAAGAATACGATCAACACCATGGTCGATCAGCTCTCCTCCTTTGCTTCCGAAGTGACTCGCGTCGCGCTCGAAGTCGGGACCGAAGGGAAGCTGGGGGGCCGCGCCGAGGTGAAAGGCGTCGCCGGCACCTGGAAAGACCTCACCGACTCCGTCAACTCGATGGCGAACAACCTGACGGAACAGGTCCGGAACATCGCCGAAGTCACGACGGCGGTGGCGAACGGCGACCTCTCGAAGAAGATCAACGTCGATGTACAGGGCGAGATCCTCGACCTGAAGAATACCATCAACACGATGGTGGACCAGCTCCGCTCCTTCGCCTCGGAAGTGACCCGCGTGGCGCGGGAAGTCGGCACCGAGGGCCAGCTCGGCGGCCAAGCCCAGGTGAAGGACGTCTCCGGCACCTGGAAAGACCTGACTGACTCCGTCAACTCGATGGCGAACAACCTGACGTATCAGGTCCGGAACATCGCGGACGTGACCACGGCGGTCGCGAGCGGCGACCTCACCCGGCGGATTACCGCCGAGGCCCAAGGCGAGATCCTGGAGCTCAAGAACACGATTAACACGATGGTGGACCAGCTTTCCGCCTTTGCCGATGAAGTCACCCGCGTCGCTCGCGAGGTCGGCACCGAAGGGAAGCTGGGAGGCCGCGCCGAGGTGAAAGGCGTCGCCGGGACGTGGAAGGACCTCACCGACTCCGTCAACTCCATGGCCGGGAACCTCACCGTCCAGCTCCGGGACGTATCCAAGGTGGCGACCGCCATCGCCAGCGGGGACCTGACCCAGAAGATCACCGTGGACGTGCGTGGCGAAATCCTCCAGATCAAGGACGTCATCAACACGATGGTCGATCAGCTCGGCTCGTTCGCCTCGGAAGTCACCCGTGTCGCCCGCGAGGTCGGGACCGAAGGGAAGCTGGGGGGCCGCGCCGAGGTCCAGAACGTCGCCGGGACATGGAAAGACCTGACCGACAACGTCAACTCCATGGCGAACAACCTCACCAGCCAGGTGAGAAACATCGCGGACGTGACCACCGCCGTGGCGAAGGGCGACCTCTCCCGCAAGATCACCGCCGAGGCCCAGGGCGAGATCCTGGAGCTGAAAAACACCATCAACACAATGGTGGACCAGCTCGGCTCGTTCGCCTCGGAGGTCACGCGCGTCGCCCGAGAGGTCGGGACCGAAGGGAAGCTGGGGGGCCGCGCCGAGGTCCAGAACGTCGCCGGGACCTGGAAGGACCTCACCGACAACGTCAACTCGATGGCCGGGAACCTCACCAGCCAGGTCCGCAACATCGCCGACGTCACGACCGCCGTCGCCGGGGGGGACCTGACGAAGAAGATCACCGTCGATGTTCAGGGCGAGATCCTCGACCTGAAGAACACCATCAACACGATGGTCGATCAGCTCGGCTCCTTCGCCTCGGAAGTCACGCGCGTCGCCCGCGAGGTCGGCACCGAAGGCCAGCTCGGCGGCCAGGCGTACGTCACCGGCGTGGCGGGGACCTGGAAGGATCTCACCGACAACGTCAACTTCATGGCGAGCAACCTGACGAACCAGGTCCGCAGCATCGCCGGGGTGACGACCGCCGTCGCGAACGGCGACCTCTCCAAGAAGATCAACGTGGAGGCCAAAGGGGAGATCGCGCAGCTCGCCGAGACGATCAACACGATGGTGGACCAGCTTTCCTCCTTCGCCTCGGAAGTGACCCGCGTGGCGCGGGAAGTCGGCACGGAAGGGAAGCTCGCCGGGCAGGCGCGGGTGACGGGCGTCTCGGGCATCTGGAAGGACCTCACCGACTCCGTCAACGTCATGGCAAGCAACCTGACCGATCAGGTGCGGGGAATCGCCAAGGTCGTGACGGCGGTGGCGAACGGGAACCTCAAACAGAAGCTGACCCTCGAAGCCAAGGGCGAGATCTCCGAGCTGGCCGAGACGATCAACTCGATGATCGACACGCTCGCGACCTTCTCCGACGAAGTCACCTCCCTCGCCAGCGACGTGGGCATCGAAGGGAAGCTCGGCGGGCAGGCGAACGTCCCCGGCGCGGCGGGCTCCTGGCGGGACCTCACCGACAACGTGAACCGGATGGCGACGACTCTCTCCACCCAGGTCCGCGAGATCGCCGACGTGGCGACTGCCGTGACCAAGGGCGAGTTCCGTACGATCACGGTGGAGGCCTCCGGCGAAGTCGAAGCGCTGAAGAACACGATCAACGAGATGATCCGCAACCTGCGGGACACGACGACCTACAGCCAGGAACAGGACTGGCTGAAGACGAATGTCGCGCGGTTCACCCGGATCCTCCAGGGACAGCGGGATCTGAACGCCGTCTCTCGGCTCATCCTCTCCGAGCTCGCGCCGCTGGTGAACGAGCTGCACGGCGTCTTCTACATCAACGAGGCCGTGATGGGCGACGGGAAGGAGCCGGTGCTGAAGCTCCTCGCGAGCTACGGCTATCAGGTGCGGAAGAGCCTCAATAACGAGTTCCACCCCGGCGAAGGGCTCATCGGGCAGTGCATCCTGGAGAAACAGCGCATCCTCCTCACCGGCATTCCGGAGGATTACGTGAAGGTCAGCTCCGGCCTCGGCGAGGCGTCGCCCCGCAACATCGTGGTGCTCCCCGTCCTCTTCGAGGGTGAGGTGCTGGCCGTCATCGAGCTGGCGACGTTCCGAGACTTCAACGAGGTCCAGCTCAACTTCCTCGACCAGCTCACCGAGAGCATCGGGATCGTGCTGAACACGATCTCGGCGAACATGAAGACCGAGGATCTGCTGAAGAATTCCCAGTCGCTCACGCAGGAATTGCAGGATCGGCAGCAGGAGCTGACCGAATCCAACGCCCGCCTGGAGCAGCAGGCCGCCAGCCTCCGGGTCTCGGAGGAGCGGCTGAAGATGCAGCAGGAGGAGCTCCAGCAGGCGAACGAAGAGCTGGAGGAAAAGGCGCAGATGCTCTCGGAGAAGAACCGGGACGTGGAGCGAAAGAACCTCCAGATCGAGATGGCGAGCCAGGAGCTTCAGGAGAAGGCGGAACAGCTCGCCCTCACCTCCAAGTACAAGAGCGAGTTCCTCGCCAACATGTCCCACGAGCTGCGGACGCCTCTCAACAGCATGCTCATCCTCTCCCGCCTGCTCTCGGAGAACGACGGGCAGAACATGAACGAGAAGCAGGTGGAGTACGCGAGCACCATCCACTCCGCCGGGAACGACCTTCTCTCGATCATCAACGAGATCCTCGACCTCGCCAAGATCGAATCGGGGACGATGAGCATCCACCCGACGAACGTCTACTTCGACGAGCTGCGGGAGTACGTGGACCGGAATTTCCGCGAGTTCGCGCCGGACAAGGAGGTCGACTTCCGGGTGGAACTGGGGGAGGATCTTCCGGAATCAATCTACACGGATGCCCAGCGGCTCCAGCAGGTGCTCCGCAACCTCCTCTCCAACGCCTTCAAGTTCACGGAGCAGGGCGAAGTCGTCATGCGGATGGAACCGGCACAGGACGGGTGGAGCCGCAATAACGACAACCTGAACCACGCCGATCGGGTGATCGCCTTCACGGTGCGGGACACGGGGATCGGCATCCCGGCGCACCGGCAGCGGCTCATCTTCGAAGCGTTCCAGCAGGCGGACGGCACCACCAGCCGCAAGTACGGCGGGACCGGCCTCGGCCTCTCCATCAGCCGGGAGATCGCGCATCTCCTGAAAGGGGAGATCACCCTCCAGAGCGCCCCCGGCGAGGGGAGTACCTTCACCCTCTACCTCCCGGCGAACCACCCGTTCACCGAGGAGGATCTGCGCGGGCCGGAGGTGGACACCGTCTCCACCACGGACATCTCCCCCGCCGACGCAGGCGGGCGACCGGGGGGAAGCCCCGTGCCCACGGGCTACAACGACACGGATCTAGATCGGTCACTTCCGGCCCGCACGGCCCCGGCCCTATCCGTGGCCGAGCTCCCAGAAGAGCCGGAGGCGAACCCGATCAGCGACGACCGGGAGAACCTCGCGCCGGACGACCACGTCCTGCTCATCGTGGAGGACGACGTGAACTTCGCCAACATCCTCCTCGACCGGGCGCGGGAAAAAGGCTTCAAGGGAGTCGTGACGACGCGAGGCGCGTCCGCCCTGGCCCTGGCGAAGCGGTACACCCCCAACGCGATCACGCTGGACATCAGCCTCCCCGACATGGACGGCTGGGCCATCCTCGACCGCCTGAAGCACGACACGGATACGCGGCACATCCCCGTTCATATCATCTCCGCTTCGGAGGAGCCGTTGCGCGGGTTGAAGCAGGGAGCTCTGGCCTACCTGCACAAGCCTGTGACCAAGGAGGGGCTGGACGATGCCCTCGCCCACATCAAGGGGTTCATCGACCGGAAGATGAAGCGGCTCCTGGTGGTCGAGGACAACGAGATCCAGCGGAACTCCATCCTGGAGCTGATCGGGAACGGCGACGTGGTCTCCACCGCCGTCGGGACGGGGGCCGAAGCGCTGAAGGCCCTGAAGGCGGAGACCTTCGACTGCATGGTGATCGACCTGGGCCTGCCGGATATGACCGGCCTGGAGTTGATCAAGAAGATCCGCAAGGAGGCTGCTTCGGCAGAGTTGCCGATCATCATCTACACCGGCAAAGAGCTCACCAAAAAACAGGAGACGGAGCTGCGGCGGCTGGCGGACACCATCATCCTCAAGGACGTGAAATCGCTGGACCGGCTGCTCGACGAGACGACGCTGTTCCTCCACCGGGTGCAGGCGAACCTGCCTGCCCCGAAGCGGGAGCTAATCGAGCAATCCCGGCAGCCGGACGCGGTGCTGTCCGGGAAGAAGGTGCTGGTGGTGGACGACGACATGCGCAACATCTTCGCGCTGACGGGCCTGCTGGAGCGCCATCAGATGGAGGTCCTGTTCGCGGAGAGCGGCAAGGACAGCATCGAGATGCTCCAAAATCACCCGGATGTGGACATCCTGCTCATGGATGTGATGATGCCTGACATGGATGGGTATGAAACAACACGGGCGATCCGGCAGATGCCGGAGTTCAAGTCCCTGCCCATCATCGCGCTCACCGCCAAAGCCATGAAAGGCGACCGGGAGAAGTGCATCGAGGCCGGCGCATCGGATTACATCGCCAAGCCGGTGGACACCGATCAGCTTCTCTCTCTCCTCCGGGTCTGGCTGTATAAATAACGGGATATTGGGAAATTGGGGAGTCGGGGAATTAGGAAATAACGAATGCCTTCACATCCGTGTTGGAATCTCTCTCATCACTGATTCAGTGAGGAATTTGTAATTTCCCAACTCCCCAACTCCCCAATTTCCCAATTGAGCGGTGATGCCGTCGTCGTTTTCCACCGACGGGACGGAGACCTTCTCCCTGAGGAGTTCCCGTCCCGTTCGGAAGGATAGGATGGAGAATTACACCGCAATGGCTGTTTGCCTGCATGAAAGAGAAGGAGTGCTCCAATTGTCGGAAGGGCGCGAGGAGGGGGAGGAACGCGCCCCGATGATCCGGCGGGACCATGAATTGGAAAATCTGGAGGTCGAGCTGCTCCTGGAGGCCGTGTTCCAGCATTACGGCTACGACTTCCGGGAGTACGCGGGCGCATCGCTGAAGCGGCGGATCTGGAATATGATCCGCGCGGAGAAGCTGGAGACGGTCTCCGGGCTTCAGGAGCGCATCCTGCACGACCCGGCCTATTTCGAGCGGTTCCTCCTCTCCGTCTCCGTCAACGTCACCTCGATGTTCCGGGACCCCGGTTTCTTCCTCGCGTTCCGGAACCGGGTGGTGCCCCTCCTTCGGACCTACCCGTTCATCCGCATCTGGCACGCGGGATGCTCGACGGGCGAAGAGGTCTATTCGATGGCGATCCTGATGGAGGAAGAAGGCCTCTACGACCGCTGCCGCATCTACGCGACCGACATGAACGAATCGGTGCTGCAGCGGGCGCGCGAGGGGATCTTCCCGCTGGATCAGGTGGCGGAGTACTCCGACAATTATCGGGAGTCGGGGGGAACGAAGTCGCTTTCGGACTATTACACCTCCGGGTACGGCAGCGCCCTCTTCCGGGCTTCGCTGCGGGACAACGTCGTCTTTTCGCAGCACAATCTGGTGCTCGACACCTCCTTCAACGAGTTCCACGTCATCCTCTGCCGCAACGTCATGATCTACTTCAAGAAATCGCTCCAGCACCGGGTCCACCGGCTCCTGTACGAGAGCCTCGTGCCGTTCGGGGTCCTCGGCCTCGGATCGAAGGAGTCGCTCCATTTCACGCCGCATGAGCGGGATTACGAGCAGCTGGAGGCAGGCTGGAAGCTGTACCGGCGGATCGGCTGAGGCGCGGGATGGCCTATAAAATCGTGGTCATGGGCGCATCGCTGGGCGGGGTGAGTGCGCTGGGGACCCTCTTCGAGGAGCTGCCGTCCGACTTCCCGCTGCCGATCGCGGTGGTGCATCACCGGGGCGCGGCTTCCGGCCCTCAGTTGAGGTCCCTCCTGCAGAAGCACGCCCGGCTCCGGCTGCGGGAGCCTCTGGACAAGGACCCCATCGAGCCGGGATTCATCTACCTCGCCCCGGCGGACTACCACCTGCTGGTGGAGGACGATCACTTATCGCTCTCCACGGAAGGTCGGGTGAGCTACGCGCGTCCCTCCATCGACGTGCTCTTCGAGTCGGCGGCCTATTCCTACGCGGAGGGGACTATCGCCATCGCCCTCACCGGGGCCAACCGGGACGGCGCGCGGGGGGCGGCGGTCGTGAAGGAGCAGGGCGGATACCTCATCGTGCAGGACCCCAAATCGGCGGAGTGCCCCGTGCTGCCGAAAACGGTGCTCGACACGACATCGGCGGACCGAATCGCTCCCCTGCGGGAGATCGCCGCCGTGCTCCGGCAATTGGGCGACGTGGTATAAAGAACAGGCTCATGGGGCGTGGAGTTCAGCCCGAGCTTCACGGTTGGAGAGACTCTCGAAGTCAGGAATTCAGGATTTACCATGAACAGCGTATCGGTACCGTCTCACCCGGCGAAAGATCAGCGGGTCAACATCCTGCTGGTCGATGACCGGCAGGAAAACCTCGTGGCGCTCGATTCCGTTCTGGCGGACCTGGGGCAGAACCTCGTGAAAGCCCAGTCCGGACAGGAAGCGCTCAAGCATCTCCTCCACGAGGACTATGCCGTGATCCTCCTCGACGTTCAGATGCCGGGGATGGACGGTTTCGAGACGGCGACCCTGATCCGCTCGCGGGAGCGCTCCCAGCACACCCCCATCATCTTCCTGACCGCCATCAGCAAGGGCGAGGACCACATCTCGCAAGGATATTCCATCGGCGCGGCGGATTACGTGTTCAAACCGTTCGTGCCGGAAGTGCTCAAGGCGAAAGTCACGGCCTTCGTGGAGCTGGCGAAACGGACCCAGCAGCTTCAGGAGGAGATCACGCACCGCCAGCGAGCCGAGGAGAAGGTGGTCCGGCTCAATAAGGACCTGGAGCGGCGGGTGAAGGAGCGCACGGCGGAGCTGGAAGCCGTGGTGAGCCGGCTGGAACAGGAGATTGCCGAGCGGAAGCAGCTGGAGCTGGCGCTGCAGCAACGGGCCGAAGCCCTGGCCGAAGCGGATCGCCGGAAAGACGAGTTCCTTGCCATGCTGGGCCACGAGCTGAGGAATCCCCTCGCCCCGATCCTCAACGCCCTGCACGTCATGCGCAGCAAGGGCGTGGACGATGCAACCCTCAAACGCGCGCGGGACATCGTCGACCGGCAGGTGAAGCATATCACGCGCCTGATCGATGACCTCCTGGATGTCTCCCGCATCACCCAGGGCAAGGTCGAGCTGCGTAAGGAGACGGTGGAGCTTTCGGACATCATTGATCTGGCCGTGGAAGCGGCGATGCCGCTCGTCGAAGAGGGCCGACACCGGCTGTCGGTCGAGAAGCCGGAAAAGCGAATCTGGATCTGCGCCGACGGCGTACGGCTCCAGCAGGTATTCACGAACCTGCTGAACAACGCGTCGAAGTACACCGAGGACGGAGGGGAGATCACGCTCTCAGTCCGGTTGGAGGCGGAGACCGTGTCGGTTTCGGTCCGGGACACGGGTACGGGGATCCCCCCGGAGGTGTTGCCCCGGGTGTTCGATCTCTTCGCGCAAGGAGACTGCTCCCTCGATCGTTCTCAAGGGGGCCTGGGGATCGGGCTAACGATGGTTCGCAAACTGGTGGAGATGCACGGGGGGAGCGTACAGGCCCACAGCGAGGGGGTGGGCAAGGGAAGCGAGTTTACGCTCCGGCTTCCGTTCCTGTCGGTACAGGACCCGGGCGCACAGGACATCCCTCCCGAGCGGGTCGAAACGGCGGAATCCGCGCCGGCGGCCTCCCGATCCCGGATTCTTCTCGTGGAGGACAACCTGGATGCGGCGGAGAGCCTGGGCTTCATCCTGGAGATCAGCGGCTACGACGTGCGGCACGCCGATTCCGGCCCTTTGGGAATCGACCTCGCCGGCGCGTTCCGGCCCCAGGTGATCCTGTGCGACATCGGGCTGCCGGGGATGGACGGCTATGAAGTGGCGGCGAAGCTGAGGGCGATGCCGGGCATGAAAGAGACGACCCTGATCGCGCTGACCGGCTACGGGCAGGAAGAAGACCGGCAGAAGACGCTGAACGCCGGCTTCGACCATCACCTCATCAAACCGGTGAACCCGGAGCACCTTCAAGAGCTGCTGGCGAGCATTACCTGTCCGGACTGACGGAGAATCGATACGTTGAAGCTGACGGTTTTGCCACGCTTTCAACCCCCGAGGGCCGCGTTCCGTTCCCTCCGCTGGAAGCTCATCACAACCAGCCTCCTGGCGATCACCCTCCCCCTGATGCTGTTCGCCTATCTCGTCGCATCCCTGCTGTGGCGGTTCTATCTGGGGCAGTTGGAGGAGGAGCTCCAGACGAAAGCGTTCGTGATCGCGGACGCGGTGTCGCCGATCCTTTCGCCGGACACCCCCGAGGACCCAGATGCCCTGAGTCAGATGGTGAACGGCTGGCGACGGTATTCCAATATGCGGGTGATCGTCGCGGATTCGGGGGGGCGGGTACAGGCGGCTACCCTCCCGCGATTTATGGGACAGTCCATCGGGAAGGATCAACCCGGCATGCGCGAGGCGCTCCGGGGAGAGAGCAACTCGACCGTCTGGAAAAGCCCCAACTTCGATTATGAAGAAACGATGTACGTGAACGTACCGGCCCGGCTCGACCATCGCGTGGTAGGCGCGGTGCGCGTCGCTTACAGCCTGACCGAGATTCGTCAGAAGGTCGCGGAGATTCGCCGCTGGCTGTTGGTCAGCGTCTCCCTCTACGCCCTCCTCATCATTCTCCTGACGTTCTGGCTCTCCGGATCGATCGTCCGGCCGGTGGAGAAGCTCAATCAGAGCGCACACCAGCTCGCGCTGGGAGATCTGGACCACCGGGTTGAACCTGAAGGGACGGAGGAGATCACGCAATTGGCGGAAACGCTCAACCGGATGGCCGAGCGCCTGGGCCAACTGGAAGGGATGCGGCGGCAGTACGTGTCGAACGTCTCGCATGAGCTTCGCACCCCGCTCGCCTCCATCCGGGGCATGGCGGAGACGCTGATGCTGCATGGGGAGAGTGACCCGGCGCTTTTGGAGCGGTACCTCCCCCGCATCATCGGACAGACGGAGCGTCTCGCCCGCCTGGCATCCCAGCTCCTGGACCTGGCGCAGATCGAGAGCGGCAACCTGGTGGATACGCTGGCGCCCCTCCCTCTCTCTTCCGTGGTGGAGGAAGCCGTCGACACCTGTTCCAAGGGCGCCCGAGAGAAAGGGGTGGAGTTGAGGGTGGAGATTCCCGAAGACCTCCCCCTCGTGAACGGGGATCACGACCGCCTCGTGCAGGTCGTCCTCAATCTGGTGGACAACGCCATCCGTTACTCTCCTCCGGGGGACAGCGTGAGGATCGCCGCCTCCGTCGAGGGAAAGAAACTGGCTCTTGAGGTGTGC
>JAHWJO010000609.1 GCA_019348365.1 Armatimonadota bacterium
TGCGGAATGTGCCCGCCGATAATGAACGGGACGCGGATCGCCTCCTCCCAGGGAGCCGTCTTGCGGAACTGCCCCTGCGAGCCGTGCATGTCGCCGTGGTCGGAGAAGAAGACGATGTGGGTGTTGAACCCGAGCCCCGCCGCGTCGAGGGCCGCGCGGATGCGCCCGAGGTTCCAGTCCAGGTTCTCGATCATCGCGTAGTAGCCCGCCAGCTCCCGCCGCGCCTGCCCGACCACCCGCTCGATGTTCGGCACGTTGGGACGGAGGATCACGCCGGGGGGCGTGTGGCGCGCCATCCACTCCGCCGGGACGACGTAAGGATCGTGCGGCGGCTGGACCGACAGCGCGGCAAAGAACGGCCGCCCCTCTCCCCGCGCGGCCTCCTCTCCTCGTTCTTTGATGTAGGCGATGAAGAGATCGGTGAGGGCGTCGGTCTCGTAGCCCGGCAGCCGTTCATGAAATGCCGACTCCCCTTCCCCGCCATGCACCCAGCAGTCGAACTGGCTGTTATTGTTTTCGTAGCCGACCCACGTCTCGAAGCCGCCCCGTCGCTCCGGGGGGACGATGTGCATCGCGGCGCGGTGCTGCCGCTCCTTGAAGCCGTCGAGGTGCCATTTGCCGAAGTAAGCGGTCCGGTACCCCGCCTCCTTGAACGGCTGCGCGAGGGTCGGCATGCCGTCGGGGAGGGGGTATTCGTGGCCGGGTACGGCGTGGTGCGGGTAGCGCCCGGTCAGCAGCGACCCCCGGCAGGGGCAGCAGAGCGGCGTGCCCGCCACGGCGGCGGTGAAGTTCACGCCTTCCGCAGCCAGCCGGTCGATGTTCGGGGTGTGGAGGTTCGGATCGCCGTTGCACCCTAACGCCTGCGCACGGTGCTGGTCCCCAAAGATCCAAATCACGTTGGGCCGGTCCGTGGCCGTTTCTCTTTCCTGAGTCGGGTTCATTCCTTCTCCTTGCAAAGAGTTTCCTTCGGACCCCCCAGCGCGAGCGTGACGACCGGGTTCAGGTTGAAGAGGATATCGTCTTCCCCCGCGACGAACCGACGCATATTCCCCACTCTTTAGGGCTGATAGACGGGATCGCCCCTCTCATCGACGCGATAGCCCGCCTCACCCAGATACTCCTGGCCCCTCCGAAACGCGTCCCCTCGACCCTTCAAACGTTCCCACAAATCCCGGTGCAATTCCGCCCGCAGGGAAGCGTATTCCGGATCATTCACGCGATTGTGAAGTTGATAGGGATCTCTTTCGTTGTCGAAGAGGATCCAGGGACCGTCGTGGTCGATCACATAGGTGTAACGCTCTGTACGCAGCCCGCGCCAGTCGCGCCCGCCGTTGTGATAAGCATACTGGTGGAAGCAGACCGGCAGCTCGATGAGCGCCGCTGTCTTAGGCGGGTCGCCCTCCCCCCGAAGGTAAGGAGCAAAGTTGCTCCCTTCAACGCTGTCGGGGATCTCCAGTCCCGCAAGGCCGAGGAGGGTCGGCATGAAATCCGGCGTGTTGATCGGCACATGGAGGTCACGCCCCGCTTCGCCCAAAACGGCGGGGTAGCGGAGGAGCAGCGGCACGAGGATCGATTCGTCGTAGGGACGCTGCTTGTTCCGGCACCCGTGCGATCCCAGCATATCGCCGTGATCGGAGGTGAAGACGAGGAGCGTGTCCCCCTCGATGCCGGTCTCCCGGATCGTCTGGAGCAGTTCGCCGAAGCAACGGTCCAGGGCGCTGCAATGGGCGTAATAGCCCGCCAGCCACTCGCGGGCCGCGTCAGTGATTTCCGCCGGGACGTTGGGCCGCAACTGAATCCGCTCGGGGTCGTAGAGACTCCGGAATTCCTCGGGGGCCGTGTCGTACGGGTCGTGGGGAGGTCCCCACGAGAGCATCAGAAAAAACGGCCGGTCCTTCGGCCGGCTCCGGATATACGCCTGAGCATCCCGCGTCTGGGCGATGGCGTCGTACTCCTCCCACCAGAGCTTCTCGGGGCTGTCGGAGTAGTAGAAGGAGCGATTGTAATCGTGGGTGCACTCGCGCGCTTTCCAGTAGTCGAATCCCATCCGGCGCTCCGGGGGGATGAAAGCGCTCCGTCCATGCCCGTCGAGGTGCCACTTGCCGATGTACGCCGTGTCGTACCCCGCCTCCCGGAAACACTCCCCCAGGGATTTGGCGTGTGCGCCGAGGGGCACGTCATTAACGAACACGCCGTGGGTGAGAGGGTACTGGCCCGTCATCAGGGTTGCCCGCGAGGGGGCGCAGACCGGGCAATTGGCGACGGCACGGGTGAACCGGAGACTCCGCTCGGCAAACGCATTCAGATGGGGAGTCCGGACGTTGGGATCCCCGGCGTATCCGGTGGCTTGGGCCCGCCACTGGTCGCCGAAGACGAAGATCACGTTGGGCCGGTCCGGGGCCGATTCTCTTCCCTGAATCGGGTTCATTCCTTCTCCACTCGCAGGGCGCCCGCCGGAACTATCGGAACCATAGGTTTGCGATTCGGTACGTCGACCCGATCCCCGGTCTCCTCCCGAAGCTCCCGCAGCCGCCGCATGAGATCTTGCGTCAGCCGTTCCGCGCCGGGCCTGCCGTAGAGGTTGCGCTTCTCCTCCGGATCGGTTTTCAGGTCGTACAGCTCGAACTCCTCCGGCGCTTCGTAGTAGTGGATGAGCTTGTGCCGGTCCGTACGCACCCCCCGGTGCAG
>JAHWJO010000610.1 GCA_019348365.1 Armatimonadota bacterium
CAGTCCGGCAGCCATGCGTTCCTCGGCTGCGCGATGCAGCGCCGCCTCCGGCTCTACCGGGGTGAACGGCACCTCCCCGACGTGTCCGACCGGACCGTCATCCTCGTGGATGACGGCCTCGCCACCGGCGTCACCGCCCGCGCCGCCGTGCGGAGCATCCGCCTGAGCCACCCCCGGCGGATCGTTCTGGCGGCCCCGGTCTGCGCAGCGGAATCCGCCGCCGGTTTCCGCACGGAAGTGGATGACCTCGTCTGCGTGGAGATCCCCACGGACTTCCGCGCGGTGGGCTTCTGGTATCGCAACTTCGACCAGACCCCCGACGAAGAAGTCATCACCCTGCTGGAACGCGCCCGGCAGTTCGGCCAGAAAGACTCCGAGAGCGAAGATCGGGGCCAGGGTCCGACCCCTGACGTGAATGAAGGAGCCGCAGAATGAACCGCCCGGAAGAACAGGTCGTTACCGTCCCGACCGCAGGGGTTACTCTGGAAGGCAGTCTCGGCGTGCCGGAGAACGCGCAGGGGGTCGTGCTCTTCGCGCACGGGAGCGGGAGCAGCCGCCACAGCTCCCGAAACCGATTCGTCGCTTCCCAGCTCCGTCATGCCCGGCTTGCGACTCTCCTCATCGACCTCCTCACCACCGATGAGGAGCGGGAGGACTTGCAGACCCGCCACCTTCGGTTCGATCTCCCTTTCCTCGCCCGACGGCTCGCGGACGCGACGGACTGGCTGGGACAGCACCCGGACACGCAGGACCTCTCCGTCGGCGTTTTCGGCGCGAGCACGGGCGGCGGGGCGGCCCTCATCGCCGCGACCCAGCGCCCGGAAAAGATCGGCGCGGTGGTGTCGCGCGGCGGGCGGCCCGACCTCGCGCGGGAGGCCCTCCCCCTCGTCGCCTGCCCCACCCTTCTCATCGTGGGCGGGGAGGATCACCCCGTCATCGAGATGAACCGCGAAGCCTACGCCCAGCTCCAGTCCCCCAAGGAGATGGTGATCGTCCCCGGCGCGACCCACCTGTTCGAGGAGCCGGGGACGCTAGAGGAGGTCGCCCGCCTCGCGTCCGACTGGTTCGTCCGCTACCTCGACCCGCAATCGCGATTGATGTAAGGAGGCCGTGATGGGACTCATCGAACGATTATCCTCCCCCACCGGCTCCGAGCGGCAGGAAGTCATTCGCCTCGTGCAGGAGCGGGCGACTCCCCTGCATTCGGCGCAGGACCTCGTTCCGCTCATGGACCGGATCGGCGACTCGCAGTACGTCCTCCTCGGGGAAGCCTCGCACGGCACGTCGGAGTACTACGTCTGGCGCTCCCGAATCAGCCGCCGCCTGATCGAAGAGAAAGGGTTCGACTTCATCGCCGTGGAGGGCGATTGGCCGGATTGCTACACCGTTAACCGCTACGTAAAAGGCTACCCCGATTCCGGCGGGAGCGCGAAGGAGGTCCTTCAGCAGTACCACCGGTGGCCGACCTGGATGTGGGCCAACCAGGAGATCGTGCAGTTGGCGGAGTGGCTCCGCCGCCACAATGATGGACTGCCCGAAGAGGAAAAAGTCGGGTTTTACGGCCTGGACGTGTACAGCCTCTGGGACTCCCTCCGCTCGATCATGGAGTACCTGGGGAAGACGGACCAGGAAGCCCTCAAGACCGCCGCGCAGGCGTACCGCTGCTTCGAGCCGTATGCAGAGGACGTGCAGCAGTACGCCCTCGCCACCCGGTTCGTGTCGGAGTCGTGCGAGGAAGAGGTGATCCGACTCCTTTACGACCTCCTGAACAAAGCGCAGGACTATAAGGAAGAGAACCGGGAGGCTTACTTCAACGCCGAGCAGAACGCGCTCGTGTTGAAGAACGCCGAGCATTACTACCGGACGATGATCCGGGGCGGCTCCGAATCGTGGAACATCCGTGACCGCCACATGGTGCTCACGCTGGAGCGTCTGATGGAGCACCACGGCCCGGAGTCCAAAGGCATCGTCTGGGAGCACAACACCCACATCGGGGACGCGCGGTACACCGATATGGCCCGCGCGGGGATGGTGAACGTCGGGCATCTCGTCCGGGAGGCCCACGAAGGGGACGGCGTAGTGCTCGTCGGGTTCGGCTCGAACCGGGGGACGGTGATCGCGGGAGCGGAATGGGGCGCCCAGATGGAGCGGATGATCGTCCCGCGAGGCCGGGAGGGCACCTGGGAAGACCTGATGCACCAGGCCGGCGCGGAAAACAAGCTCCTCTTATTGAAAGGGGAAGAGGACGAGGAGCTGATGCGCCAGACGCGGGGACACCGGGCCATCGGCGTCGTCTACGACCCGATGTACGAATCCTACGGGAACTACGTGCCGACGAACCTCGCTCAACGCTACGACGCCTTCCTCTATATCGACGAATCGCACGCGCTCCATCCCCTCCACCTGGAGCCGCTGGACGACCACGAAATCCCGGAGACTTTCCCAACAGGGATGTAATACCCCATGTGGGATGAGGTGCGCCTTGAGCGGTGGGAGTGAACTCCTCCGCTGGGTGGCCTTCGTTCCACTTCGGCCCAGTGTCGGCCTTCGCCGACACCCCTGAAGCCCGACGGTGAACTGAAGCCCGACGTAGAAATTGGGCACTATTCTATTACCACTTGGTGTAACGTTTGTACTGCACCCCAAAAGTTGGACACGGAATTGCCGTTCCTTACTGAAGGGTTG
>JAHWJO010000611.1 GCA_019348365.1 Armatimonadota bacterium
CCCGAACCACCGCGACATCGATGAAGGCGAGGATGGCCGTCTGCATGATATCCCCGCCCAGCAGGTTATGGACGGCGAGGTTGATGTTTCCCGTCAGGCCGGAAGTGACCGTCGTCGCCAGCTCCAGCAGGGAGGTCGCCCCCGCCAGCAGGATCATCCCCCCGAACGCCTGCCCCAATCCCGTAAGCGTGGAGATCTTATCCGTGTAGCGCTCCAGGCGGGTCCCGGAGGCCCAGATCACCCCCGCCGTAAGGGCGAAAAAGACCAAGTTGAGCCAGACGGGCTGATTGAGGAAATAGTCGCTAAACATAGGCCATCAATGCGGATCTCATGCGTACGGCACGGCGCTGGCGAGTCCGTTCCCGTCGTCCCATCGGCAATCGGCTCCTCGATGAGGAAGGAATCCGACCCCACCCCCACATCCCGTTCGATACCGATGTCTCGGTGGGAATAGCATCATCTGGAGCATGCACTCCCTATAGCGTTCATCAATCCGACTGCCCTCCGTTACCGATCACGCTTCCAGCTTTTACTTCTGTACCCCGTTGATGGTATGAAGATCAAGCGATTTCGTCCTGAAAAGACAGCCTGCATCCCGCCGGGTAGGGGAAAACTTTACGGATTCTGCCTTAGTACACGCCTGTACGACGATAAAAAGGCCGCAGGACGGGTCGACCGGACCAATTTTCCTTTAAAAGTTGACGGGCCGAAGGGGGAGATTTTATTGGATTCTATTTTCCCCTTTGCTACTAACAAAACAGTCCGCTCACAGGGCTCGGCCCCTCCCCGACACCTGGTGCATGGGGAGGGGAGCCGAAGTCCTTCATAGCTCAACCATACCCATTCGTTTCGATCCTCCCGACTTGAACCCCTACCAACTCATTTTTTCGCCATTGTTCATGGTGGAAGGCGGTAAGGATGCGAATTACTTTCCCCTACCCGGATGTCTCCCCGCTCGACGTTCCGGACAAAAACCTTCTAGGCTATATCCATCCGAAGCGAGTGGATTCTCCGGCCCCTGAAGAAGAACTGATCCGAGGAGCGCTCCGAAACCCGATCAGCGCACCCCGGCTCTGCGACGCGGTTCGCCCGGAGCATGCGGTTCTCCTCGTTGTGGATGACCTGACTCGCCCCACGCCCATCGCCCGGCTCCTCCCTCCCATCCTCGATGAACTCCATCAGGGGGGAGTGGAGGACTCGCGCATCGCGTTTCTCATGGCGTACGGGAGCCACCGCGATATGACGGACGAAGAGAAGCGCGAGCGGCTCGGGAACGAAATCGTCGATCGGTACGTCGTCCTGGATCACCACTACGACGACGAAAACCAGTTGAGGGATCGGGGGCGGAGCGGGGAGATGCCCGTCCTGGTGAACCGGCATGTCGTGGAGGCGGACTTCGTGATCGGCGTGGGGCACATCGTCCCCCACCGGTCGCACGGCTTCGGCGGGGGAGGTAAGATCATCCTGCCCGGAGTCGCCGCCAAGGCCTGCGTGGATCGCATGCACTGGATGGCTGCCCAGATCCCGATCGCCAATCTGCTAGGCCGAATCGAAAACCCGATTCGTAGATTGACGGACGAATTCGCCCTCCGCGCCGGGTTGAGTTACATCATCGATGTCGTTCAGGACGATGAGGAACGGCTGGTCGGCGTCTGGGCCGGAGACCCGGTGAAAGCGCACCGGAAGGGTTGCGAGCAGTCGCGAGAGATCTACTGTGTATCGATCCCCGAACCCGCCGACATTTGCGTCATCGATTCATATCCGGCGGACATCGACCTCTGGCAGGCGAACAAAGCCCTATTTGCATCGGAAGCGGCGGTGAAGCCGGAAGGCGTGGCCGACTTCCTGTGGGCGATCTCCATGCTGCCGGAGTTCCAGCTCGTCCGCTGAACGGACCGGCGGCGGGGCGCGAGAACGCAGCACCGCCGAACGGGTAACACGGGTATCGAGACGCCATGAGACCGCAGCCCAACCGTCGCGACTTTCTGAAGACCGCCTCCGCGGCCACGCTCGGCGCGCTGGCGGCGTCGGCGCCGCGCCTGTACGGCGACGTGCAGCCGCCGAAGATCCCGCCCACGGCCGACACGGTGATCGTCCTGTGGATGGCCGGCGGCATGTCCGCCACCGACACCTTCGACCCCAAGCGCTACGTCCCGTTCACCCCCGGCGTCGAGTCGAAAGCAGTCCTCAGCACCTTCCCGCAGATCGATACCGCCGTCGACCACATCAAGATCTCCCACGGGCTGGAGAAGATCGCCCAGGTGATGGACCGGGCGACGCTGATCCGCTCGTCGGTCGCGGCCGACCTGGGGTTCATCCTCCACTCGCGCCACCAGTACCACTGGCACACCGGCTACGTCCCGCCGCAGACCGTCGCCTGCCCGCACCTCGGCTCCTGGGTCGCGCGCGTGCGCGGGCCGAACAACCCGGCCATCCCGCCGTTCATCAACATCGGCCAGCGCCTCGAGGGGGTCGGCGAGTCGGAAGAGCTGAAGGCGTTCACCACCGGCGGCTTCTTCGGCAGCGAGTTCGGCCCGTTCAACCTCCCCTTCCCGACCGACGCCGCCGACGCCGTCCGCCCGCCGCGCGGCATGACGCGCGAGCGCTTCGACGCCCGCGCCCGCCGCTTCCGCGAATTGCTCCGACAAGGCCCGGCCGGCGAGCTGGCGAGCGACCACCACC
>JAHWJO010000149.1 GCA_019348365.1 Armatimonadota bacterium
GAAGTCATTTGCCGGGCACACGCCCACCTTGAAAGCCCCGTTGGTCCGTAATCGTCATCGGATGGGCCGGTGATCCGGTGCTACCTAAACAGGAACGGCCCCTCGCCCTTATCAGCAGAGGGTCCGTTCCTGTTTCATGCTTCACTTTCGCCTCAACCGGGCGAGCCGGTTCTTACTGCGCGAGGACCTGAGCCGTGAGGGCCTGGGCGATCCGCGCGTCGGTCTCTTCGAGGTGGGCGCGGGTGACGGCATCCAGAGCCGGGGCCGCCGTCGGTTTCGGACCCGCTCCGAGTCCCACTTTCAGCCCCTTCGCGACGGAGAGCGTCGGGGCGGCGGAAGCCGAAGCCGGGGTGAGCGCCCGTCGGATCGCCGCCTGGAGCCGCTTCAGGTCGCTCCGGGCGAGGGACCGCGCATCGCTCGGCGTGCCGTTCGCGGGCCGGAGCACCATCCCGATCATCACGTCGAGCTGGTCGCGCTGGATGTTGCGGCGCATGGGGGAGATGGGTCGGGCGGGGCCGGTGAGCGCCTCGCTCCAGAGCGCGTCGGTGATCTCGCCGAAGACCTCGGCCAGCGTCAGCTTCTCCTTCGGGTTCTTCACCCGCAGCTCGGTGTTCAGGATGCGGCGCATGGTGACGGGGTTGTAGATCCGGGCGAGGGCGGTCCACTGGATCGCCTCCACCTGCTCCAGCAGAGGGTAGTCCATCGCCGCGGTGGGGCTCTGTCCCCAGTGACTCCACCGGGACGGAGCGAGCTTGTTCAGCGTGTTCGGGTTGAACCGGAACGCATCCTCCGCCAGCAGGTAGGTGCGGATCAGGTTCAGCGCCTTGCGCTGCTGTGCGGCGGGGATGGGCTCCAGGGGAGTCTTCTCGCCGTAGTCTCCGGCGTGGTTGCGGTGCAGGTGGCTCCCGCCGATCCACCGGCTGAGCCGGAAGCCGTCGTTGAACTGCCCGAGGATCCAGCCGAAGCGGCGGCGGAACTCGTCGTAGCTCTTGCCCGGTCCGGGGCCGTTCGCTTCCAGCTTCTTCAGCATCGTTTTGGCGAACTCCATCCGCCGCCGGGAGTACTCGATGGGGTCGGAGGTGTAATCGTAGGGGATGACGAGCGGGTCGATAGCCGTCGCACCGCCCATGTCGCTGGCATCCTCATCGGTGGCGTAGACGAGCCCCGGCTCGTTGCCTCGCCCGGCGATCTTCCGGAGGGCCGGGCGTTCCCCTTCGGGGCTGGCGGCGGTGATCGGGGTGTAGCCGTACTGGATGACCCAAACGTCGTAGGGTCCCACGGTGGGAGTGTAGTAGTAGCCCTGCTCGGCCTTGTTTTTGGCGATGTTGGCGGGGTTGTAGTCCATCACCGAGCCGCCCAGGCCCTTCTCCTCCGCGATCCGGCGGTCGTTGATCTGGTCCGGGGAGAGGAGGGTGCTGGCCTTGAAGTTGTGCCGCAGGCCGATGGTGTGACCGACCTCATGAGCGATGAGGTTGCCCCAGAACTGGTCGAGGTACTCCTTCGGGATCTCCCCGCCGGGACCCGCCCCGTCGCGGAGGGCGAGGGCGGTCGCGCCGAAGCCCATCTCCTGCGCCATCGACGGTCCCATCATGCACTGGTGCTGGGGATTGCGCCTCCACTCCTCCGCTTCTTTAGCCGTGAGGATGGGCAGGCCGTCCATGCCGCTCAACACCTCTGCGCGGATGCCGGACGGCAATTCCCGCAGCGATGCGGGCAGGCCGAACACCTCCGCAAAGGCGGAGAGGGGCTGATTCGTCTCCAGCCGGTAACCGGTTTTCACCGATCGGATGAAGTTGCCGTCGATGACGATGTCGGCATCCAGGATTTCGCCGGTGAGAGGGTTCACGGTGGAAGGCCCCATGGCGAAGGCGCGGTCCACCGAATGGATCCAGCGGATCGTGTTGTAGCGGATGTCCGCCGGGTCCCAGTCCGCGTCATCGGGCTGCTGCTTCACGACGACGGCGTTCTTGAATCCCGCCTTCTCGAAGGCGACGTTCCAGCGCAAGACTCCGTCACGGATCGCGTCGCGGTATTCGAGGGGGATCGTGTTCTCCAGCCAGAAGGTGATCGGCTTCTTCGGCTCGGAGAGGGGCGCGTCGGGGTCCTTCTTCTCCAACCGCCACCGGTTGATGTACCGCACGAACGGCGTATCGGCGTCGTCGTTGGAGAAGTCGCGGTAGGCGGTGAGGAAGTAGCCCAGCCGGTCGTCGGCGAGCCGGGGCCGGTAGCCGTCGTCGGGCATCTCCGAGATGCTGTAATGGATTCGGAGCGTGACGTTGCGGGAGTCGGGCAGGGTTTCGAGGTAGCGGAGGTCCCCGGAGTTGAAGCTGTAGTAGGTCTGCAGTTCGCTGTTTTTGGGGAACGACTTGACCGTGCCGTAGTAGGACTTCCCGGCGTCGAAGTTGTAGCCGGAACCCAGCCGCATCCGGAGGATCTGGCTCATGCCGCCCAGGTCGCCCATGAAGAACGGCTTGGCGTCCACCAGCAGGGTCTTGCGTTCGGGGTGGACGCTCTCCAGCTTCGTCGCAACGAGGACGGAATCGGCGAAAGCGCGCTCCAGCGAGCGGTTGACCGGGTCGCCGGGCTTCGCGCGGAAGCTCGTGTTGCGCTTGACGAAGAAGAGCTGGTCGTTGACGCGCCGGAACCTGCAGAGGAAATCGTTGATCGGCATGCCGTTGTACACGCCGTTCACCCCGACGCCGGACTCCTGCGTGATCGTAAAGATGAAGTCGCGCTCGATCTGCTCGGGCTTCAGTTCGAGGAAGAGCTTGTCTTTCTTGCGGTAGAAGGTGAACAGCCCTTCGGTCTTCTCCGAGTCCTTCGTCATCTCAACGAAGTCGTCGAGCTCGTCCTTCTTTTTCTCGTCCTTCTTTTCGTCTTTTTTGGCTTCGGCGGCGTCGGGCTTCTTCTCGTCCTGGGCTTTCGGATCCTTTTTGGGCTCCGCTTTCGGGCTGTCGGCGGTGGACGGAGCCCCGGCGGGGGGCGGGGGTCCCCCCGCGGCAGCGACATCCGAGAGCGGCGCGATACCGAGGGCGGCGACGGCCAGGCCGGAAAGAATCCAGGTCTTCATCAGGGGATACGGCATTCAAAAACCTCGTTTAAAGATCGGTCAAGGAGGAAGACAGTAAGAAAGGGGCGAGGCAGAGTAAGGAGATCGTCGTCAGGTTCTCCATCTTATCATGAATCGGATCGGAGTTCGAGGGGCCGGGTTCCCCGGATCCGTCTCACCTAAATCGTGTGGGCTCGTCCAGAGGAACCGGCGAGCGGTGAATGCCGGGCGGTGAACGGAAATCTGTGCTGGGGTTGGAGATCCAAACTTCATTCGTAGAACGAAAAATGAGGCCGGGTGTCCGGCCTCACGATAACGCAGATGAAGGAATAAGGGCAGCAGGGATGCGAACGCCGACACCGGGGCATCCGGTGGACGCTCCAGGGCAACCGATGACTTGATCCCACGATCCCAATGCCGGAGGAAATTCCGAGGATACTCTGAGGGAATTCCGGCGAACCGTTTACAGGTTGGATTCGCGGATGTGGACCTCGTTCACCACGTCCCGTATGCCGGGGCAGCCCCGCAGGATATGGCTGATGATGCCGAACTCGTGCTTCAGGTCGATGTTCTGGCCCCGCAGCGGCTTCACGGTGCCGCGCAGGTAGACCACGCCATGGTGGACGTGGACATCCATCATGGTAATATCGATGTGCCGTTTGCTGATCTCCCGTTGAACCATTCGTGTTTGCTGAGCATCAATGACCGACATCGGGTCGTCCTCCTCTCGCAGTCTCGCGGAATGCAAGTGGGCCAATTGCCGTTGGGCAGTTTGGTGAGGTCGTCGCCGGGGGCCGCCGAAGGGGTTCAAGCTCCGGCCCGTTCAGGTCCGGATCGGCTCGCCGAAACAGGGAGGGAAAGATCGCGGGTCGCGTTCGACGGAGCGGGCTCAGAGCTTCAGATTGGGGGGAGGCACCCGGGTAGATCGCTCGCCTTTCGGTACGTAGTCTTCGCAGAGGATGGCGTGGGGGCGCATGGGCATGCGGCACGAGCCGGGGTGGTTGTACTGGCAGTTATCGCACAGGAACCGTTTCCGTCCGGGCCGGAATCGTTGCATCCATCGGCGCAGAGAGTCATACCACATCATGAATCGGAACCGCTTTCTAAAGGCTATCCTTAGCCTGTCTGTGCTCTATTGTACACGATTCCGGTTCGTTCTTCTAGGGTAACTCTTCAGCCGTAAGGACGAGAGACAGGGGTCGATTTTGGAACCGCACTGCACTCCTTAAGTTGGACACGAAAGTGCCGTTCCTTAGGGTTGCTGATAGTTGACATACCCTGTCAAGGCTTCCAGGACCTCTCCGGCCTTGAACCCTGGAGGCAACTTCCGCCTTTCTGCCCTTCTGTCGTCCATCTTGGACTATCTTAGCATCCGGTTACGCCGTGTCCATGTATGGGGGGGCGATGCATCTGTTTGCTTTTCATATTCCGCTGAACGTGAGATGATGGGGATCGGACCTGTACGGGAGAAAACTGTAACCCTTTGCCTCCTCCGGACTCTATAGAATAGAAACGACCTCCGTCGCTTCCTGCTTCCACGCCTCATACCCCTACGAGATGCCTGTGCCTAATTTGAATACAATAAAACGCTCCTTCTCTCTACTGTTGGTCACCTTATTGCCTGCCCTTTCCATCGGCCTGACCTCTGGAGTCCGTGCGGAGAACGCCGGGAAACCGACGGTGACGCCCGAAGGCGCGAAGTTCTTCGAGACGAAGGTGCGGCCGCTCCTGTTTAAGGAGTGCTACTCCTGCCACAATGACAAGCTCCAGATGGGGAACCTGCGGCTGGATTCCATCGCCGCCATGCTGAAGGGGAACGCGAACGGCCCCGCCGTCGTTCCCGGCGACCCGGAGAAGAGCACTCTCGTTCAGGTGGTCCGGTACGACCACAAGATCAAGATGCCGCCGACGGGCAAGATGAAGGCCGCCGACATCGCGGCGCTGACGGAGTGGGTGAAAATGGGCGCGCCCTGGCCCGAGGCGAAGGCCGCGCAACCGGCGGAAAAAGGCGCGGGATGGAACGCGGGGGGAACGGCGCAGCCCCAGAAATTCTGGTCGCTCCGCCCGGTGAAAAAGACCGTCCCGCCGAAGGTGAAGGACGCTGCCTGGGTGAAGTCGCCCATCGATGCGTTCGTCCTGGCAAAGCTGGAAGCGAAGGGGCTGAAACCCGCCCCGCCCGCCGACCGCCGCTCCCTCATCCGCCGCGCGTACTTCGACCTGATCGGCCTGCCGCCCACCCCGAACGAGGTGGCGCAGTTCGTCACGGACAAGTCTCCGGATGCGTTCGAGAAGGTGGTGGACCGTCTCCTCGCGTCCCCTCATTACGGCGAGCGGTGGGGTCGCCATTGGCTCGACGTGGCCCGGTACGCCGACTCGAACGGGCTGGACGAGAACAAGGCGTTCGCCCACGCGTTCCGCTACCGCGATTACGTCGTCGCGGCGCTGAACAAGGACAAGCCGTACAATGAGTTCGTCACCGAGCAGCTCGCCGGGGACCTTATGCCGTCGAACAGCGAGGCGCAGCGCAACGAGCGGATCACCGCGACGGGCTTCCTCGTCCTCGGCGCGAAGGTGCTCGCGGAGCAGGACAAGCCGAAGCTCGTCATGGACATCGTGGACGAGCAGATCGAGGTGACGAGCAAGGCGTTCATGGGCCTGACCGCCGCCTGCGCCCGCTGCCACGACCACAAGTTCGATCCGATCCCGACGAAAGACTATTACGCCCTCGCCGGCTTCTTCAAGAGCACGAAGACGATGAAGGACCTCGGCTTCGTTTCCAACTGGAACGAGCGTACCCTGAACGACCCGGCGGCGGAAGCGAAGGTCCGGGAGCACGCGGAGAAGGTGAAGGCGCTGGAAGCCGCACTGAAGGCCGAGACGGATAGAGCCAACGCGGACCTGCTGGCGACGCTGCGGAAGGACGCGGGGAAGTACCTGCCGGCGGGATGGGAACTCTCGAAGCAGCCGGGACTCTTCCCTGTTGCGGAGACGCCGGAGAAGCCGGGGGACCCGAAGCGCATCCTGATCGAAGCGGAGAGCTACAGCCGGGGCAACGGGAACAGGGACGACTCGAACTACGGCAAGGGGATCGGCATCATCCACACGACGGCGACCCCGACGTTCGCGGAGTACGACGTGGACCTCCCCCAGACCGGGAGCTACCAGGTGGAGATCCGGTACGCGTCGGCGCAGCCCCGGCGGATGAAGCTCTCGGTGAACGGGAAAGAGGTGAAAGGCGACGCGGCAGGTCGGGAGACCGGCAGCTTTTTCCCCGACGGGCAGAAGTGGGAGGTGCAGGGCGTGTTCGCCTTTGCGGCGGGGAAGAACACTCTCCGGCTCGAAGGCAACGGGGCGATCCCGCACCTCGACAAGCTGCTGATCGTCTCGGCGGAGGGGAAGCCCGGCGCGCCGAAGCCCCGCTCGTCCGGGGAGATCGCGAAGGCGCACGGCCTGAACGAAGCGGCCCTGAAGACCTGGGCGAAGTTCCTCATGGGCGCGAAGGAGAGTCCGGTCTTCGGGCCGTGGGTGGCGCTGGCGCAGCTTCCCGAAGCCGGGTTCCCGGCGGAAGCGGCGAAGCTGGCAGACCGGTTTGCGAAGGGGGAAGGGAAGACTGCCCCCGCCGTGGCGCGGATCTTCGCCGGGTTCCAGCCGCAATCGCTGAAAGACGTGGCGGAGCGGTACGGCGCGCTCTTCGCGGAGGTGGAAGCCGCGTGGGCGAGCGAGAAGGGGAACGGCAGGCTGAAAAACGCCGACCTTGAAGCGGTGCGCGCGGCGCTCCACGACCCGATGGGACCGTTCGCGGTGCCGGAAAAGCCGGCGCGGTTCTACGCCTCCGCCGCGAAGGACACGGTGAAGAAGGCGGAAGAGGCGGTCACGGCGGCGAAGAAGGCCGTCCCGGAAATGCCGGTGGCGATGGCGGTGGAGGAGGGCAAGCCGGAGAACGTGAAGGTCCATATCCGGGGCAGCGTCCTGGAGCTGGGGGAGGAAGCCCCCCGACGGTTCCTGACGGTCATCGCGGGGGAGAACCAGAAGCCGATCCCGATGGACCGGAGCGGTCGGCTGGAGCTGGCGCAGTGGCTCACCCGGCCCGACCACCCGCTCACGAGCCGCGTGGCCGTGAACCGGATCTGGCAGGGGCACTTCGGGGAGGGGATCGTCCGCACGCCGGATAACTTCGGGCTGTTGGGCGACCGCCCGAGCCACCCGGAGCTGCTCGACTGGCTCGCGGCAACCTTTGTGGAGGGCGGGTGGTCCATGAAAAGGCTGCACCGGACGATCATGCTCTCCAGCGCGTATCAAATGGGGACGGCGCATGACGCGAAAGCGGAGCTGGCCGACCCGGAGAACCGGCTGCTGTGGCGGATGCCGCGCCGCCGCCTCGAAGCCGAGCCATTCCGGGATGCAATCCTCGCCGTTTCGGGGAAGCTCGACCGGACGAGGGGCGGGAGCCTGCTCGACACGCCGAACAACGATTACGTGACGAACGACCAGTCGCGGGACGCGGCGCGGTACGAGAGCGCCCGGCGGAGCATCTACCTTCCGATCATCCGCAACGCCCTGTACGATTTCTTCCAGGCGTTCGACGTGGGGGACCCCTCGACGGTGAACGCCCGCCGCGCCACGACGACGGTCGCGCCGCAGGCGTTGTTCGTGATGAACAGCCCGTTCGTGGTGGAGCAGTCGAAGGCGTTCGCGTCGGGGCTGCTGGCGCAGGCGAAGCTGGAGGACGAAGGCCGCGTGCGCGAGGCGTACCGGCGGGCGCTGGGGCGCTCCCCGGAGCCGCCGGAAGTCGCGCGGGCGCTGGACTACCTGAAGCGGTACGAGACGGCTCTGGCACGGGTGGAGCCGGGATCGAAGCCGGAGGAGCGGAAGCTTCAGGCGTGGTCAAGCGTCTGCCAGATCCTGTTCGCCTCCAATGAGTTCATTTATATCAATTAACCCGGTAACCCGGACAGGAGAGGTCAGATCTGCATGGATACCTCTCCTGTTTACTGCCCCCTGCTGCTCATGGGTTAAAGCGGGGAGTTTCGTTACCGGGCGTTTTACTTCTTAAAATCATTGAGAATTGTAATCAGGGGCCCAGGCTGAGGAGTATCCTTTGAGTAGACACTTCATTCAACCGATAAACCGGCGGGAGATGCTTCGCCACTGTTGCGCGGGGTTCGGGATGACCGCCCTGCTGGGGCTGCTCGCCGAATCGGAAGCGACAGCGGCGGTATTGGACCCGAAGGCGAAGGGAAAGGCCGGCCCGCTCGCGCCGAAAGCGCCGCACTTCGCCCCGAAGGCGAAGCGGATCATTTTCCTCTTCATGCACGGCGGCCCCTCGCAGGTGGACACCTTCGACCCGAAGCCGCTCCTCACCCGCGACCACGGCAAGCCGCTCCCGTTCGCCCGCCCGCGCGTCACCTTCGCCGAGACGGGCAATCTCCTCAAGTCACCGTGGGAGTTCAAGAAGTACGGCCAGAGCGGGATCGAGGTCAGCGACCTGTTCCCGCACGTCGGGGGGTGCGTGGACGACCTCTGTATCATCCGCTCCCTCCACGGCGACAACACGGCGCACGGCGGGGCACTCTTGCAGCTTCACACCGGGTCGGATACGTTCGTGCGACCCAGCATGGGCTCGTGGGTCACGTACGGCCTGGGGACGGAGAACCAAAACCTGCCGGGGTTCATCACCGTCTGCCCGACGCTGGGGCACGGCGGGGTGCAGAACTGGTCGAGCGCTTTCCTGCCCGCCGCGTATCAGGGCACGCCCATCGGCAACGCGAGCGTCCCGGCGGAGAAGGCCGCGATCAACTACATTCAGAATCCGGAACTGAAGCCGGACCTCCAGCGGATGCAGCTCGACATGCTGAAGGGGATGAACGAGGAGCAGATGAAGCACTTCGGGCACGACCCGCAGCTCGAAGGCCGCATCCAGTCATTCGAGCTGGCGTTCCGGATGCAGACCGAAGCCCCGGACCTGATGGACCTCTCCGGCGAGAGCAAGGCCACCCTCGATCTGTACGGGATCGGGGAGAAGCCGACCGACAACTTCGGGCGGCAGTGCCTCCTCGCGCGGCGGTTCGCGGAGAAGGGCGTGCGCTTCGTGCAGGCGACCCACAGCTACAAGTGGGACCAGCACGGCGACCTGAAGAACGGCCACGGCAATAACGCGAAAGAGGTCGATAAGCCGATCGCGGGGCTGCTGAAAGACCTCAAGGCGCGGGGATTATT
>JAHWJO010000150.1 GCA_019348365.1 Armatimonadota bacterium
GGTTCATATCTCTAGCTTACCCTCTTCTCACTCCTTTCTATACACCCTCTTAGGCTAAAGCAGGTACCCGGCAAACCTACCCTCAATGAAGCGTATGCCGTGCTCCAGCGAGAACTCCCCATAGGGACTTCCCCTCAGAAAGTTATGGCATGTCTACGAGATTACAACCTCAAGTATTACGTGTTGAGCCACCCGGACCACGATCTCAGCGATGAATCCATGCTACGTGATGCCGGACTCAATCCCGAAGAACTGAGTAAGGTAATCCAGACTTACATTCCATACGTCAAAATCGGTCCAATTTGACGAACCGATCTCATGCTCGCCTTCTATTTTGATCGGAAGGATAAACTGATGAAAACCCAGATTCAGGAGATCGGGACCGGCCTCTAACTTCGATAAAAGCTAAGTCTACTCCTCACCTTTTGAATAAATGACAGAAGCCAGGGTTTCACTCCTGCGAGGTCATCCATAGCCGCTCGAAGTTCTCCCTCGGCTGCCAAACCAGCAGCTCCTTCGCCTTGCGATTGGAGTACCGCCCATGCGGGAGGTCCGCCGTGATGTTGAACACCTCGCAGGGGGAGGGCAGGGCGGCGGTTTCCAGCGCGCGGCGGAGGGACCGCGCCCCGTCCCGCCACGAGATCGAGAACGGGTGGAGGTGCCCCGGCCTGGCGGTCTCCGGATTGACGAACGCGGTGTAGAGGAGGACCGGGATCTCCAGATCGTACTCGTCCGCGAAGACCCGCATGATCTCCTGCCCCAGGTACTTGCTGTGCGAGTAGAGGTGCGCGCCGGGACGGGGCGGCGCGTCCGCCGTCACGTCGTAGTCCCACTCGTAGCCCACGCCGGGCGCGACCGTCACCTGCTGCGGCCCGGTCTGCACTACGCGGCGGATGCGGTGGGCCACGGCGGCCTGAGCGATATGATACGCCCCCAGCATGTTCACCCTAAACGCCTCCACCGGGTCCTCCCGGATCACCGTGCAGTTGAGGATCGCGTCCATCCCTTCACAGGCGGCGAGGACCTCTTCCGCATTCGTCACGTCCACCACGCGGCACTCGTGCGGGTCCCCGAGCGGCGTGGGGAGGGGCGCGCCGGGGGACTGCGGCTTCCCCTCCGCCGCGATCTCCTCCAGCGGGCGCACGTCCGTCAGCCGCAGGACGTACGAAGAGGCCAGTTCCCGCGCCGTTTCCGAAGCGAGCGGCCCGCCCGCGCCGAACACCACCACCTTACGTACCGGGCGGGAGGGGATCGGATGAGTCGGCGCAAATACTTCTCGCCATGAAGACTCGCCTTCGGTGTCCGGCCTCGCGTCTTCGGAAGGCCATTTGTCCCGAAAGTCATGCGCGGGCTGATACCCCAGCGCGTTCCCCGCCTCCGCGAGCCGCACCTTCGCCCGTGATCCGGCGGCGGTGAGGTGGAAGATCCTCCAGTCGTTCGGGCGGCCCGCCGTCTCCCGTCGGTACTCCAGCGCGCGCCGGACCCCCTCCACCGCGTCATCGAGGTGCAGCCAGAGGGGATCGTAAGCGGCGGACCGGGCTTCCTCAGTGTCCACGATCCGCCCGAATCGGAGGCAGAGCGCGTGAAGCGGCAGCGCCCGCGCGCCCTCCCGCAGGGAGAGCTCCGCCAGCCATGGGCCGAGATCTTCCGCGCGGGGCCGGGGGCGAGGCCGCCAGCTTTCCGTCACGCGCCAGCTCGCGGGGAACCGGTCGAACAGGCCCAGTGTGCTCCCCAGGAGTATGCGATGCGCTCCCGCACCGGCGGCAGCGTTCGCTAGGACGTAGGTCCCTCGCGCGGCGTGGTCGAAACGGGTCGAGTCGTCGCCGGGCGGGGGGAACAGCGGCGCGAGGTGAAGGACCGCCTCCACGTCCTCCAAGGCTCCTGCCGTGAAATCCGGGTCTCGGAGGTCGCCTTCGAGACGCTCCACATTCGAGGGCAGGGGAGCGGTGTACCGGGCATCCACGGCCCGAAAAGTCAATTCCCCAGCGAGGGCGGAGTAGAGCGCGCGGGCGAGGGGGCTGTCGCCGCCGGTGACGAGAAGGCGCATGGGTCATGATCCTCTTTGAATCGGAAGACGAGGGCCGGATGTGGTCCCCACCGCAAGAGAAGCGGCCCAGGGGAATCCGGAAGCGATTCCCAGTATGATCATTCACCGGAGGCTTTATCCAGTGCCCCGGCTTTCAGAGGAGGATGCGGCGACAACATCGGGCGTGTGACTCACTCTCTCGTGCTGGAGCCAGTAGTACACTGCCGTGATCAGGGTGATCCCGGCGACTCCCGACAGCGCCAGGAAGACCGCGTTCCACCCGCTCCGCTCGGCGAGCGCGCCCACGGCATACCCGCTCAGGAGCGCGCCGAAGTACCCCGCCCCGCCGATGAACCCCGCCGCTGTCGCCCCGCCCCGCCGCCCGCCCAGGTCGAGCGAGATCGCGCCTTCGAGGAACGAGTACGGCCCGAACAGGAAAAACGCCACGGCGGAGATGGCGACCACCGGCAGCGCGGCGCTCCCGGTCCGGGGAAGCACCCCCATCGCCAGGAGGATCAGGGCCAGCAGGGCGAGCGACCCGACGAGCAACGGCCCCCGCTGCCCGTGCGCGTACCGGTCGCTCGCGTACCCCGACACGACCATGGAGACGCACCCGAACAGCGGGTAGAGCATGCTCCACTGCGCGGCCTGTCCGGCGGGGAGTCCGGCGGCTTCCGTCAAGTAGGTCGGTGTCCAGAGGTGGAACGACTCGCGGATGAACGTCAGCCCCATGCTCATGAACGCGATGACCCAGAAGGAGGGACTCTTTACGAACGGGGCAAGGTGATTCCGCAGTCTGCGGTCCCGGGGAGGAGAGGCGCGATCCCGGAAGACCGTTCCGGCCTCTCCCACGTCTTCCCCCGCTTCTCCCGGCCTCTCTTTCAACGTAAACGTGAGGATCAGGAAAATCGCCGCCAGCGCCCCGGCGGACGCGAAGAAGAGTCCCCGCCAGCCCCAGCCCGCCTGGAGCAGCTGGCTGAGAAACAGCCGCGTCACCAGATCCCCGAGCAGGAAGCTCAGGCACAGCACCCCCATCACCCGCCCGTACTGGCCGGCAGGGAACGCGTGCGCCGTGATCCGTACCAGCGCGTTCCAGCCGGGGGACTGCACGAGCAGGTTCAGCGACCAGACGACGAGAAGCGCGCCGAACCCCGTCCCCAACCCGAAGAGGATCGTACAGAGGACCGAAGCGGCCATCCCGAAGAGGAACATCCGCCGGCCTCCGGTGTAATCCACGAGGACGCCGCTCGCCATCTTTCCGACGGCATAGAACAGCGCCCCCGACGTAGCGATGAGGCCGAGAGATTCTTTGGTCAGACCCCTGCTCACGAAAGACTCGAGCAGCAGCGGAGTGGCGACCGAGAGGTTCGAGCGGCAGAAATAGTATCCCGCGTACCCGACAAGGAGCGAGAGGAGCGTGGCCCGCCGCCAGCGGTCCACGTCGGTAGAGGAGGGGGAGTAGAGAGAAGAGGGAGAGTCCGGCTTTTCATCCATGAGAGCAATTGAACAGTGGAGAGGACGAGGAGAGCCTGCGGTACACGGATTTCACCGCGGATCCTAGCGGATGGAACTGCTATGGAACTGCGATGGAACCGCAGAGGAACGCGGATGGATGGGTATGTGAGCCTTATCTGAGTGTATCTATGTTCATCAGCGGTTTCAGAGGTCTTTATCCGTGTTTATCTGGGGTTCTAAAGAATCCGCCTGCCGCGGCCGTGACATGTCGATGCTCCGGGTCCAGCGTGGGAATCGAGCCGAGCAGCCGCCGCGTGTAGGCTTCCCGGGGATTCTCGAACGTCTCCACCACCGGCCCGTGCTCCACGATCCGTCCCGCTTCCATCACGGCGACCTCATCGGCCAGGTACTCCACGACTCCCAGGTTGTGGGTGATGAACAGGTAGGTCAGCCCATGCTCGCGCTGAAGGCGGCGCAGCAGGTTCAGCACCTGACTCTGCACCGAGACGTCCAGGGCGCTCGTGGGCTCGTCCAGCACGATGAAATGCGGGTTCACCGACAGCGCGCGGGCGATGGCGATCCGCTGCCGCTGTCCGCCGCTGAATTCGTGGGGGTAGCGGTCCAGCGCGCCGGGGGACAGCCCAACCTCTCCCAGAAGCTGCGCGGCCCGGTCCAACCGTTCGGCATGGCTGCCTCCCATCCGGTGTACGATCATCCCCTCCAGCAACGCTTCTCTCACGGTCATGCGCGCGTTCAACGACGCGTAAGGGTCCTGGAACACCACCTGCATCTCCTGGCGCAGCGCCAGGCGCTCTTTCCGGCTGCGGCTGGAAAACGAATGGCCCGCGTACCGGATCTCCCCGGCCGTCGGCTCCAGAAGGTCGAGGAGCATGAGGCCGACGGTGCTCTTCCCCGACCCGCTCTCCCCCACCAGCGCGAGGGTCTTCCCGCGCGTCACATCAAAGCTCACGTCATCGACCGCCCGTTTCCACTCGCGCGCTCCGAACAGCCCCTTGCGGAGGGGGAAGTCCTTCACCAGACCCCGGACGGACAGAAGGGGGGAATCGCTCATGTCGTCTCCTTCACCGGCGCATAGCACTCCGATTCCCGGCGGTCCGGTATTTCCGGGTCGTACAGGTGGCATCGCGCTTCACTCTCCCCTGCCGGCAGCAGCCGGGGAGGGATCTTCGCGCAGGAGTCCCACCGGCAGGGGCAGCGCGGCTCGAACCGGCAGGCGGGGGGCCAGTGGGTCGCATCCGGGACGGTGCCCTGAAGCGTCGCCAGGTCCTGACCCCGCCGGTTCCGGGCCGGGAGACTCGCGAACAGGCCGCGCGTGTAAGGGTGCTGTGGCTCACGGAACAAGGCGCGGGTGGGCGCGGTCTCCACGATCTGGCCCGCGTACATCACCGCCACCCGGTCGGCCATCTCCGCCACGATGCCCAGGTCATGGGTGATAAGCAGCACCGCCATGCCCGTCTCTTTCTGCAATTTCCGGAGGAGATCGAGGATCTGTGCCTGCACCGTCACGTCGAGGGCGGTCGTCGGCTCGTCAGCGATGAGGAGGTCGGGCTCGTTCGCCAGGGCGAGGGCGATCATCACCCGCTGCCGCATCCCGCCGGACAGCTCGTGGGGGTACTGGCGCATGATCCGCGCCGGATCGTCCAGCTCCACCCGGTCCAGCAGCTCCAGAGCGCGGGAGCGGGCCTTCTCGCGCGGGACGCCATGGACCCGCATGGCTTCTGTCAATTGCTGCCCGACGTTGTAGACGGGATTGAGACTCGTCATCGGCTCCTGGAAAATCATCGCGATCTCCTTGCCGCGAACCGCCCGCATGGAATCCCACGTCCGGTCGAGCAGGTCTTCCCCCCGGAACAGGATCCGCCCGCCCTCGACGTACCCGGCGGGTTCCGGCACGAGCTGGAGGATGGAAAGCGCCGTCATCGACTTCCCGCAGCCCGATTCCCCCACGATCGCCAGCGTCTCCCCGGCAGACAACTCGAAGCTGACCCCGTCCACCGCGCGCGCCGTGCCGCCCGGCACGCTGAGATAGGTCCGAAGGTTTTCCACCCGGAGTATAGGTTCCGATTGCGCCACTTAGCCGCTCCGCAAACGGGGATCGATGGCATCGCGCAACGCATCCCCGAACACGTTGAACGCCAGCACCAGAATGAACAGCGCAGTGGAGGCCGCCGCCAGGTTCCACCAGATGATCGGATCGCGGGCCAGCTCCAGGAGCGCTCCTTCGATCATATTGCCCCAGCTCGCCGTCCCCTCTCCCACGCCGATCTGAAGGTAGGAGAGGACCGCTTCCGCCAGCACGAGGCCGCTGAAGCCCAGCGTCACCGAAATGATGACGAGCGGCATCAGGTTCGGCAGGATATGCCTCATCATGATCCGGCCATGACCCACGCCCAGCGCTTTCGCCGCCCGCACGTACTCCCGGTCCCGGTGTTTCAGGGTCTCCCCGCGCGTCAGGCGGCACAGTCCCACCCAGGAGGTCACTCCCAGCGCGATGCAAAGCTGGATCAGCCCCCGGCCCATCACCATCATGAGGGCGATCAGCAGCAGGATGCCGGGAATGGAATCGAGCACCGTGTAGATGTACTGGATCCCGTCATCCACCCGCTTGCCGAAGTACCCCGCCGAGATCCCGAACAGGAGCGCCAGGGGAGTCACAATGAGGGAGGTCAGCCCGCCCACGATGAGCGCGGTCCGCACCCCCTTCAGCGTGATGTAGAGCACGTCGTTGCCGATGCTGTCGGTGCCGAGGAGGTGCCGCCCCTGAAGCCGGTGCGGTTTCGGCTCGCCGGTGGTCATGGTGGCGAGGGGAGCCGAGTAGGTGCGTTCCTTCGGGCGCTCGAAGAGGCGGTCGATGACGGTGCGGCGCGGCGCGTTCCGGTCGTCCTTCCAGCCGATGCTGTCGAGGAAACCGACGGTCCCGTAGAGGAGCATCACCGCGAGCGCGGCTATCGCCAGAGGATTGCGCCGCAGCCGCCGGTACGCCTCCGACCAGAGCGGCTGCCGGCCCGCCCGGAGGATGGCGTAAACCAGCGCCGCCGCCACCGCAACGGGAATGAGGTTAAGCAACAGATCCGACATGTTATTCCTTTAGCAGAAGGGAAGGGGTCGCAGGCCTGTGGAACGCGGGGCTATGCCGCGTGGATGATTGAGGATTCTTTTACACCGCAGAGACGCAGAGACGCAGAGAACCCCCAAGCCCCTGAAGATGGAGGATAGAGGATGGAGGATAGAAGATGGACCGCCCTGCAATCTTCTATCCTCCATCCTCTATCCTCAAGGGGTCATCTGTGTTCATCCGTGTTCATCTGTTGGTTCGTCAATGACGAGTCTCATCAACAGGATGAACATGACAAAAAGAAAGCAGGTGAGCAGATGGGAGACTTAAAAAGAACACCCATCATGGAGGAGAACTCCCACATGCAGGCCCATGCTATCGCAACCACCCACTACATGCAATGCCCATCCATCCATCAGAACGGGGTCCGTTATAGAGCCATGGCCCGCAGGATGGGGATCTTCGGGCGAAAACGTCTAAGAGCCTCACCGAAAAGTGTAGCGCCCGCGTCTCGCGGGCGTGCCGCCGGGACGGCGGCACTACGAGGGGCCGTCCGAACAACAGAGATACCGCCGAGGGAGTCCCAAGATTTCAGGTTTTTATCGGAGAGGCTCTAAGCTAGACTTTATCCATTTGGAGGTGCAATAGAAAGAGAAAGGACAGGGTAAGAGTAGAGGTCCATTCCGCCAAGAAAGGTCCTCACATGCTCACCCTGCCTGAACAGATCATACCCATTCTGATGGCGTTCGCTCCACTCTTCTCCCGGCGCGTGTTCCGGCACGTCCAGGTGTTGGTCGTGGGGTCGGTTCTCACGCCCGGAGGTCGCACGGTCACCGCCGCCCTCAGAGCCATGGGCCTGAGTGGGTGCGAGCAGTTCCAGAACTATCACCGGGTGCTCAACCGAGACGTCTGGTCGAGCCGGAAAGTCGCCCAAGTGCTGTTACAGCTGCTGGTGAAGGCGTTTGTCCCGGCCGGCCCTTTGGTGATCGGCTTGGATGAGACGCTGGAACGCCGCCGGGGAAAGCGGATCGCGGCGAAGGGCGTCTATCACGACCCCGTCCGGTCCAGCAAGAGCTTCTTCGTGAAGGCGAGCGGGCTGCGCTGGGTGGTGATGGCGCTGCTGGTCCCGATCCCCTGGGCCACCCGCGTCTGGGCGTTGCCGTTCCTGAGCGTCCTGGCCCCTTCGGAACGGTATCACCAAGATCGAGGGAAACGCCACAAGACCCTCACCGACTGGGCGGCGGGCATGATCGCTCAGGTGCGCCGGTGGTGTCCGGACCGGACGGTCGTGATCGTCGCCGACAGCGGCTACGCCTGTCTGAAGCTGCTGGAGAAATGTCGCGAGCGCTCGGTGACAATGGTGACGCGCCTGCGGCTGGATGCGGCGCTGTATGCGCCCGCCCCGCCCCGAAAGCCGGGCCAGAACGGGCGCCCTCGGAAACGAGGGAAGCGGCTGCCCAAGCTATCGGAGCGTTTGAAGGACCCCGCTACCGTCTGGGAGCGGATCACGGTCCCGCGCTGGTAGGGGCAGACCGTGAGAACGGTCGAAGTTGCTACCGGCACAGCGGTCTGGTCGAATGCCGGCCAGCCGACGGTGCCGATCCGATGGGTGCTCATCCGCGACCCGCAGGAGACGTTCAATCCGCAGGCGCTGCTGTGCACCGACGAAGAGGCGACGGCGGGACAGATCGTCTCGTGGTTCATTTTGCGCTGGCAGATGGAGGTGACGTTTCATGAGGTGCGGGATCATCTGGGAGTGGAGACCCAGCGCCAGTGGAACGATCTCGCGATCCTGCGGACCACTCCCGCCTTGCTGGGGCTGTTCAGTCTGGTGGCCCTGTGGGCGAAGAGTTGGGCGGAGGGGGGCGAGATTCCCGTCCGTCAGGCGGCGTGGTATCGCAAAGAACATGCGACTTTCTCGGACACGCTGGCCTTTGTGCGAGGCAAGCTGTGGGAGCACGCTCATGAAGGTTTCGTGACCTCGTCCCGGCCATCCGATCTCACGAAACTCCAGCAGGCGTTGCTGGACCGCTTCGCGGAGACGCTGGCTTACGCCGCTTGAAAGGGATAAAGTCGAGCTAAGGGTTTCTATTGATCCTCCCGACAGCGAGCGCTTCCCTGATATATCCCTCCAGTTCAGCGGTGCGGTGCGCGGAAGTGTGTCCTTCCAATACCCGTCGCCGCCCCCGCTCTCCGATGGCGCGGCGCTCCTCGTCCGGCATCTCCTTCAGGTAAGCCAGCGTCTCCTCCGGGGCGTGGGAGAGGAGTATCTCCCGGCCGATTTCAAAGAAGGTGTCCAGTCCTTCCCATGCGTCGCTGATGATGGGGACGGCGCAGGCCGCCGCTTCAAACAGACGGACGCTGGGGGAGTAGCCCGCGCGGATCATATCCGCGCGCGTGACGTTCAGCGTGAACCGCTGGTCGTTGTAGAAGGACCGGTGCCATTTCGGCTGGAGGTGCTCGATCCGCTCCACGTTCTCAGGCCATCGGATCGATTCCGGGTACTGTGGACCCGCCACCACAAAACGGCCTTCCTTCCACTGTCGGGCGGGGTCCAGCAGCAATCGTTCGAGGGGAGGCTGCCGGTCGTCGCTGTACGTGCCCATGTAGCCGAAATCCCATCGGGGTACTTTGTCTTCCGGGTGGTACAGCTCCGGGTCGAAGGAGCCGTAGAGG
>JAHWJO010000612.1 GCA_019348365.1 Armatimonadota bacterium
CTCCAATGACTTTGTCACTCCCGGTTCAGCGCGCCTTACAGTCTTGTTCTTCAGTTTCTTCGGAGCCGACCGTCCATTCTTGCAGCCAATCGTGACTGTGGGCGGATTGAGATCGGGCGACCAGCACCGCGCCACGGGCATGCTGCGCGACGGCCCGCGCCGTATTGCCCAGCAGATTTTGGATCCATCCCTGCTTCGCATGGGATCCCAGCACCGTCAGATCAGCCGGCCATTCCTGGGCCAGGCGGTGGATTCGTTCCATGGCGTTGCCCGCCTGCACCGTCGCCTCGGCCCGGATTCCACTCTCCTGAAGCTCCCGAACGGCATGCGCAGCCGCACGTTCCGCGTGTTGTTTCCAATGCTCTTCCACGGCTGCCGTATACTGGTACACCTCGGTGGGCATCAGGAGTCCCACCCCGGCTGCCGGCATGCGGACCGGTTCGCTGACGCTGACCACCCGCACCCGTGCGCCGTCCGGCAAGCCGAGTCGCTTCACCCGGTTCAGCGCGGCCTCCGACTCCGTCGATCCATCGAAGGCCAGCAACACGTTATTCAGGGACCCACCATTCGGACGCGCGATCAGCACGGAGCAATCCGCTCGCTCCAGCACGGAACGCGAGACACTTCCGAGGAACCAGCCTTTCAGCGCTGTTTTCCCTCGGCTCCCCAGGACGATCAGATCCGCTTCCATCTCGCCCGCCGCATCGAGGATCTCTTTCGAGGGGAATCCGGCATGGATGCGGGTCTCCACCTGCGTAAAGACGGGCTTCAATCGTTCGGCAGCAGCCCGAACGATCTCGCTCGCCGCATGGGCCTCCTCGTCCTCCTCCAGCCCTTGCCGCCCCGGTACTCCGTCGTCGATCCTGCCGGTTAGCAGGACGTAGTGGGGAACGACGGAAACGACCACCAGGCGGTCCTCCGGGGTCCAGCGGAGACGGCGGAGCAGGTCGATGGCAGCCAGGGAATCGGGAGATCCATCGGTAGCATAAAGTATTTTCATTATCTATCCCCTTCCAATGTTTTAGCTTTCGAATTTTCAGGATCCCCGGCCCACGTACTGCAGGGCGACGAGCGCGGCATCGTCCGTCCCTGGAGGCCGAAGAGCCGAGACCTTCGCCACCAAATCTGCCGGAGTGGGAGAGGTCTGGTGACTCAACAGGTCAAGGAGATCGTCGGTGGACCATTCTCCCTTGCGCGGGCCTACCGACGCCACCCCATCGGTGTAAAGCAGGAGCAGATCGTTCGGTTGGAGGATCAGCCGGGACGATTCAAATGCGCCGGAACAGATCACTCCCAGGGCCGGATCCTCGTGGCGCAGCGGCATCCAGACGCAGGCCTCGTCCTTCCAGTAAAGAGGGGGTTCATGTCCGGCGTTGACCAGCTCCACCTCTCCGGTATCCGCATTCAGGACCAGGTAGACGAGGGTGACGATCTGGAAGTCAGAAGCGCAGATGATTTCGTTTGCGCGGGCCATGAGGGCTTCCCCGCTCCTGCCCTCGCGCGCATAGGCTTCCAGCGCGTACCGCAAGGCGGCGATCTTCACCGCCGCATCCAGTCCCTTTCCCCCGATGTCGCCGAATAACAGGCCCAATCGTCCGTCGGGCAGGGAGAAGAGGGCGTAAAAGTCCCCGCCCACGTCCGATACCGGACTCCCGGCCTGATAGAAATCCTTGAAGCGAAACGATCTCCATGAGGCGGGCAAGGGCGAGACGAGCATCTTTTGCAGCGTAACCGCGATCTCTCTCTCCCGCCGATAAAGGTGATCCAGGCGGCGCGCCATTTCGTTCTGTGCCTCCGCCAACTGATGAAACTCACGGCTCCAGTAACGGGAAGGAGTGATCTGAAAATGGAGGTCGCCGGATCGCCAGTGCCGGGCCGCCGATTCGAGCTTTCCTACGAAATGGATGATCGGGTAAACCAGCAATGCGGCGGTACCCAGAGCGAACACCGCGCCCAGGCCGAGCACCAGCATCCGACCGGAGAGGCCGAAATCCGCTCGGTTGAGCGCGATCAGCAACGCCAGCGGCGCTCCCGCAAGGAAGATGGTCAAGATGACGAGTTGATGAAGCTTCGGCGAGAGAACGCTTCTCCCCGGGTTTTGGATTTGTCGTCTCATTTGAACGTCTGGCTATCGTTCCCACTCCCGGGGACGGAATAAGGGTGTCGGTTCAGCTGGAACGGGCTGGAACGGGAAAAGGGCGATAGTGGAACACCGACGGTTTTATTTTACGAGCTTAGTGGGCGTACGGCTATCCTTCATGAGTGGGGGGCAGAGGCAGTACGAGGATCGGAGGGGAGGGGTACAAAAGTACCAAGGGCATGCAACGGGGGTAATGAGAAACCCGATGCGGCTCGGCAGCACTAAAGAAAGGAAGGCGTTCAACTCGGATTGTAACCGGTGTGGAGAACGATAGGTGGTTGGGGCAAGTACCCGTTACAGGTGATCGAGGGAGACCAGGCCATGACGGGCGGCATACACCACGATTTGCAGCCGGTCTTCCAGCCCGAGTTTTTCGAGGATGTGACTGATATGATTCTTCACGGTCTGTTCGCGTATGCCGAGCGCCGCCGCGATTTCTTTATTGGATTTTCCCGAGGCGAGCGCACGGATCACCTCTAGTATATCACCACTAAAGTTTTGAAGGAACTCCCTTCCGAGGCTAAACTG
>JAHWJO010000613.1 GCA_019348365.1 Armatimonadota bacterium
CCCCGGCGCGTGGGAAGTCGCGAACGTCTCCGAGAAATCCGGGGATGCTCAGACCGCCCCGGTGAAGTTCGGGGAGACGGTCTTCAGCCTCATGCGGCTTCAGCCGGACGGCGGGACGGTCCGGGGCGAATGGTGGCTCTACGCCGACCCGGACGCGCTCCCCACCGCCGACCCGACCGGAAGCCGGGGCGGCGCGGCGGCGTACACCCGATTCACCACCGACGCGGCGGAGCTGCCCGGCCTGCAATTCGGCGGGTTCGGGTACCAGATGGCGGTGGACGAGCTGCGAGGGGCCACGACGTTCGAGGAGGCCGTGCCGATGGTCCCGCCCCGCCTGAGCCATGTACTGATCCTTCCGAGCACCCGTAAAAAGACCCTCACGCTGAACCTGGAGCTGAACGGCGTCCGGAAGGCCGGGGAGGTCGAGGTGCGCGCCGAGGTGACGGACCTCGACGGCGCGCCCGAAAAGACCTTCACGGGGACGGCCCGTGTCGAGCCCCGCGCCCGCCAGACCGTGCCGATCACCTGGGAATGGGAGAATCCCCGGCTCTGGGACATCGGGCAGCCGAATCTCTATAAACTGCGCCTGAGCCTGAAGAGCGGCGCGGGAGTCGGGATCGACACGGAGTACGCCACTCCCTTCGGATTCCGGGAGGTCTGGACCGAGGGCCGGAAGATCTACCTCAACGGCAGGGAGTTCCGGTTCCGGCCCATCAACTTCGGGTGGGGCGGCGGCCCCGGCGACCTCGCGCCCCCGCACGACAAGCTCCGAGAATACGCGGCGCTCGGATTCAACCTCGCGGAGGTGTGGCCCGGCAAAGGTAACTTCCACGATATGAACAAGGCCCTCGCCACCGCCGCCGACGAGCTGGGGTTCGGGGTCGCCGGGGCCGCGCCGTTCATCGAGAACGAGGGGGAAGCGGCATACCTCCAAAAGCTGGAGGACCAGATCGGCGACCTCCGCAACCACCCCTCCATCCTCTTCTGGGGGTCGAGCGGCAACGCCTATCTCAACGCCGCCGACCAGGACCCCCGGCTGGTGGGGAACCGGAACTGGACGCACGTTCAGGAGATGAGAATCCGCAACCAGACCGGGATGGAATACCTGGATCTCCTGAAAGCCTACGACCCCACACGGCCCACTTTCACCCACGCGGGCAACTACGTCGGCGACCTCTACACCCTGAACAACTACCTCGCCATGATCCCTCTTCAGGAGCGGGAGGACTGGCTGAGCGATTGGGCGCGGGACGGGCGGATGCCGCTCTTCATGGTAGAGTTCGGGACGCCTCTGTTTACCAGTTACCTCCGGGGCCGCTCCCATTACGGGGAGTCCATCGTCACCGAGCCGTTCTCCACCGAATGGGCAGCGGCCTATTTCGGACCGGAAGCGTACCGGCTGGAGAGCGAGGCATACCGGCAGGCGATCCGCGCCAAGTTCAAGGAGGGCCAGCATTACGAGATGTGGCGCAACGAGAAGGCCATGCTGGACGACCCGGCCTTCGTTGCCCACCAGACGCTCTTCATCACGAACACCTGGCGGTCGTGGCGGACCTGGGGCATCCCCGGCGGGATGATCCCCTGGGAGGACGCGAACGGCCACCTGGAACTGGTGAAGCCGGTGAACGGCCCGACGCTGGCGTGGATTGCGGGGCCTGAGAAGCAGTTCACCGACAAGACCCATAACTACAAGCCCGGCGCAGTCGTCGAGAAGAGCGCGGTCGTGATTCACGATGGCCGGACTCCCGCCCTGCAGGAGACCCTCTGGGAAGCGACGCTGGATGGAGAACGGATCGCATCGGGCCGGTATCAGGGGAATGTCGGGGTGTCGGAGACACGCTTCTTCCCGATCCGGTTTGAACTGCCCTCCACGGCAAAGGCGGGGAAAGGCCGGATCACGGTGACCGCCACCGTCGCGGGGGAGCGGCACGAGGACGCGTTCGACTTCCGCGTGATCCCCGCGCCGAAACCCTCGAAAGGGACGCTCACCGTCTTCGACCCGTTCGGGGAGACGACGGCGATGCTGAAGGCGCTCGGCTACGCGGTCAAGCCCCTGAACGTGAGCGCCTCGAAGCTGCCGCAGGGGACCGTCGTGGTCGGGCGGCGGGCGCTGTCGGGGAAGGACACCCTGACCCAATTGGGCCACCTCCCGTTCGACGTGGCGGCGTTCGTGCGGGGCGGCGGGCGGCTCGTCGTCATGGGCCAGGACCCCCGCTGGATTCCTCATGCGCTGGGCATCCGCACCGCCGAGTACCTCACGCGAAACGTCTTCCCGCTCTCCTCCTCCGCGCCGGTAATGGACGGCCTGGAGCCGGAAGACTTTTCTAACTGGTCTGGATCGAGTACGTTGACGCGCTCCGGGCCGTCGGTGGGCGGGGTGGAGCCGTGGTTCACGCCCGCGTACGGGTGGCACTGGGGCAACCGGGGCGCGGTCTCCAGCGCGCCGCTGGAGAAGCCCCACCGGACCTCATGGCGGCCCCTGCTGGAAACCGAGTTCGACCTCGCCTACTCGCCGCTGATGGAGATGGAGCACGGCAGAGGCCGCATGATCCTCAGCACCCTCGACCTGGAGGACCATTACCGGAACGACCCTGCCGCGCGCAAGCTGGCGTCCAACCTGATGCGCTACGCCACGACCGCTCCGGTCCCCCCGAAAGCCCGGAC
>JAHWJO010000614.1 GCA_019348365.1 Armatimonadota bacterium
ACTGGATAGGGTTGCCGTAGGCCCGGTCTCTTCGACTAATCAGGAAGAAAGTGATACCCATGAACCCAAATCTGACCCGCCGCCGGTTTCTGGAGCACGCCGGCGCCGCTATGGCCGGAGTGGCGCTGTCCGGCCCCGTGCTGGCCGAGACCCGCGACCGCTCCCGCAATGCAAAGATCATCGTGGGGAGCGGCGAGCACCGCTACGAGTGCCTCCACGACTGGCTCACCCCGCCGGACTCCCTCAAATTCGGGGATACGCAGGGCATCGCCGAGGACTCGAAGGGGAATATCTACATTGCCCATACCGTTCACCCGACGAGCCCGAGCGACGACGCCATCGCCGTGTTCGATAAGCGGGGCCGTTTTGTTAAGTCGTGGGGCGCGCGGTTCAAGGGCGGCGCGCACGGCCTCGATCTCCGGAAAGAGAACGGTAGGGAGTACCTCTACCACTGCGATACGGCGCACCGGCAGGTCGTGAAGACGGACTTGGACGGGAACGTGATCTGGGAGAAGGGCGTGCCGAAAGAGGCCGGGGTGTACGGCGAGAAATCCCCGTTCATCCCGACCAACGTCGCGTTCTCCCCGAACGGCGATTTCTACGTCACCGACGGGTACGGCTCGGACTGGATCCACCAGTACGACGTGAAAGGGAACTATATTCGCACCTTCGGGGGGAAGGGGAAGGAGCCGGGAAAGGTGCTTCAGGCCCATGGAGCCTGGGTGGATACGCGGCGCTCCGAACCGCTCCTCGCCGTGGCCGACCGCGCGAACAGCCGCATCCAGTACTTCAGCCTCGACGGGAAGCATGTGAAGTTCTCCCATGAGGGGATGCGGAAGCCCTGCCACTTCCATATCCGGGGCGACCGGATGCTGGTGCCGGACCTGAGCAGTGTCGTGACGATCCTCGACCGGGAGAATAAGGTGGTGGCGCAGTTGGGCGATGGGAACCCGACGAACTTGCGGGGCCGACCGAGGGAGGAGTTCATCCCCGGACGGTTCATCCACCCCCACGACGCGCAGTTCCTCCGCAACGGGGATATTTTGGTGGCGGAGTGGGTCCCGACGGGGCGGATCACACGACTGAAGCGGTTGGGGTAGCGGCCCGGCGACTCAAGTCGCGGGCTACAACGGCGCAAAGTCGGCCTGCGCCGACTTCAGGCCCATTCTTCCTTTCTATAGATCAAGTTTGTGGTGAAGTCCCCGAAGGGGGACTTCGCGCATTTGTTGCCCGCGACTTGAGTCGCCGGGCATCTCGGGCATCTACGGAACGGCCCGTTTATGGTATCATCGGGGAGAGTTCCCGGCGGAGCAGGGAGTCCGATCCGGCTCCGAGGATCCGGGGAAGGGAAGGTCGCGAGCATTCCATGATCACCGGAGAGAAGCGGTTCGGGTTCCGCCCGGACGAAATCCAGTTTTACAGGGAGAACGGCTACGTCCTTGCGGAAGGGGTGTTCAGCCCGGAGGAGGCCGCCTACCTTCGCGAAGAGACGCACGCGCTGTCGCAGCGGCTCGTCGAGGCGAACGCGCCGGGGGTGGTGTTCGGGGGGTGGGGAAGCGCGGCCAAGGTGACGGACCTCCCGCGCGAGCTGCTCCACTGCCACAACGTGCAGTACCAGAGCGCCGCCTTCGCGCGGGTGATCGTGGACCCGCGCCTGACGGATCGCGCGGCGGACCTGATCGGCCCGAACGTGCAGCTCCACCACACCAAGATGTTCATCAAGCCGCCGGAGAAAGGCGCGCCGTTCCCCATGCACCAGGACGTGCCGTACTTCCCCCACGAGAAGCACTCGATGATCGCGGCCATCCTTCACTTCGACGACGCGCCACTGGAGAAGGGGTGCGTCCGGGTGGTGCCGGGGAGCCACAGGCTGGGGCCGCAGGAGCATCTCACCGAAGGCGGGTTCCACCTGCCCGTTGAGCGGTTCCCGGTGTCCGAGGCGACGCCATGCCCGGCGAAAGCGGGGGATGTCCTCTTCTTCAGTTATCTCACGATCCACGGCTCGGGGGTGAACACGAGCGGGGAGGCCCGGACCACCCTCCTCGTGCAGATGCGCGACCCCACCGACCGCCCCGTTCCCCTCACGCACACCTCGCGGGGGCAGGGGATGATCCTGCGCGGGATCGACCCGGACGCGGATGCGGGCCCCGGTGTGGATTCCCTCTCCCGGTACGCGAAGGAGCAGGGGGGCCAGACCGCGCGGTAGTTGCTCGGACGTGGAACGAAGGGCTGAACCCCTGCGCCTGGGGCCTGCGGCCAGTCGCCCGCCTTCGCGGGCGCTCTCACCACCTACGGATCTCTTCTATCAAGGAGCCGTATTCACCTTAACTCTTATACCTGGACCTGTTTGAAGCGATGGATTTTAGAAGTTTCTATTCCTCCGAGTGGTCTGACTTCCCCCTCGGTAAATCGATACTCCTCCTGCTGACTCTGTTCGTCGGGGTCGGCGGGATGCTGGAAGGGCGATACGTCGCGGGCGTGCAGCAGCGGGCTGCGGCTGCCTCCAAGGGAAGCCCGAAGAATCCGGCTCCGGCGGGGAGCAAAGCGGCGCCGAAACCCTCCTCTTCCGCGCCGTCCGTCGTGTATTACCGGCGCGACATCAAGCCCCTCCTCGATGCCCGGTGCGCCTCCTGCCACGGCAACGGCACGCGCCTGGGCGG
>JAHWJO010000151.1 GCA_019348365.1 Armatimonadota bacterium
CGGTACAGCTCACCTCCAATGGATCGGATTAGAAAAGGGCGGCGTGATTGATATGTCGGCTACGTTCCCTCGTTCGCGCGGCGGCCCAGCTTGCGAAGCAGCACCGTGGCGATCTCCTGCTCCTCGGCGCTCAGGCCCGACAGGATTTCACGGAGGGTTTCGGCGTGCTCGGGGAAGATCGTTTCGATCCGCTCCCGGCCCGCGTCGGTCAGGCGGGCGTAGATCACCCGGCGGTCCTCCGAGCAGGCTTTCCGCTCCACCAGCTCCTGCTTTTCCAGCTTGTCCATCATGTAGGTGATGCTGCCGCTCGTGAGGAGGAGGTGTTTCCCGACCTCCGAGAGGGGGAGCGGCCCTTTATGGTAGAGCGTATCCAACACGGCGAACTCGGAAGGGATGAGGCCGAACCGGGCGATGCTCCGCTTGTCGCGTTCTGCGACGGCGTTGAAGCATTTCGCCAGAACGACCCAGAGTTTCAATGCCCGTTTCGTCTCGTCACTCAGGTTATCCACTGCCATTCCTTTCGGATTTAAATATTACAACATTAAGATAATCGATTGGCGCAAAAAAGTCAAATGGGATGAAATTCGCTGTATGCGGTGGGGTAGGGATGGGGTCCCGAAGGCTTATTTGCCGGGCAGCAGGCGGGACATCAGCGCGTAGTAGGCGCTCCGGTCGATGCGCTCCAGGGCATCGTACGCGCCGTCGAGGTCCGTCGCGACGATGCAGCTGCCGTGCCGGGGCATCAGCACCGCGATGGCATGCTTCTCCAGCGTGGCTTCCTGGGGTTTCAACGCCTCCACCACCACGTCGCCCAGCTCCTGAGTGTGTTGGGGCGCGGCTTTCGTGAACCCGATGGGACCGAACTTGTCCGTCTGCTCCGTCATGGGAGGGATGGGGACTCCGGCGGATACGAACACCTGGATGTTTTTAGAATGGGTGTGGATGACCGCGCCGGCTTTCGGAAACGCCTTGTAAACGGTAAGGTGCATGAGGGTCTCGCGGGAGATCTCGCCCTCGCCTTCCAGCTTGTTGCCTTCCATATCCACAAGCAGGAAGTCTTCGGGGTTCACCTGCCACTGGCGCTGGCTGCCCATGTACCGCGCGCTGGAGAGGACGCCTTGCGGGACCTTCACGGTCATGTTCCCCCCCGCGCTGTCCAGCAGGTCCTTGGCGTAGGCCATGCGGCAGAGCTGCGCCATCTTTTCGCGAATCTCTCTCATATCCACTCCTGACTCCCGATCTTTTCCCATGGTTGCGGAACTGTGGAAAGCTCCTTCATGCATGGGGGTCTATTGACGTTAAGGAGAAAAATTCAAAAAGCTCATGCAAAGACAAGGGAGCGAATCCCCTGTCTTCCATATTAATACCCACGACAAAACACTATATCCCGATCCGCGACCCGAAGTCCAACGAAGAGTTTGATGAAGTGACCCTCCGGATGGAGGGACTCCCTTTCCTCCTCTCCGGGAGGATTCATCGGAGAGTTGGGGGGCAGAAATCAAGCATCGCCTTCACCATTGGCCCCGTCGGGCGGGCCCGCTCCCCCTCAATCGGGAGAAGAATCAAGCGATTCTCCCTCCTGGCCCCCGGCAAAGCCCAAGTCATGACATCATAGCGGCAGGAAAGCTCCTGAAGCTGAAGCGTCCCACGCTGGACAACCGATTTCCAGGGCCGCTATACTGAGTGTACCCTCTGTCTGCTTGCCTGTCTTTCACGCTCTACCCATCTCCGCCACCGACGGGCATCAAGGGGTTCACCGTGGTATATTCCGGGGGTTGCCCCAGGAGGTCCGCCCATGAGCCGCTATCTCTATAACGCCGCCTATTACTGGGAAGTAGTGGTGGACAAGCGCTCCCCGGAGGGCGGACTGCCCGTATTCCTGGAGGAACGCAGCACCGGAAAGCGGCGTTTTTTGAAGAACCTCACCAGCCCGAAGGAGCTCGAATCGTTCTGCCGCACCGTTCAGAAAGACCTCTACCTCTCGGAAGAAGAATTCGAAGAGAAATACGGCGTTCAGCTTTCCGCGCCTTCGTCCTCTTCTCCCAGCGAAGCGCCTCCCCAGAATGACCTCCCCCAGGTCGTATGACACCGTCCCTACAACCGAACCGGAGACGGATCGGGCGAGCGAGACGAAAGGATCACGAACATTTCATACCGAGACTTTGAGGGCCAGATAGCCGTGGTGACGGGGGCCGGGAGCGGCATCGGGCGGGCAACGGCCCTCCTGCTGGGCCGACGCGGCGCGACGGTCGCCGTCCATTACCGTTCCAACTCGGACGGCGCGATAGCCGTCGTGAACGAGATCGAGGCGGCGGGAGGCCGGGCCGCCGCGTTCTGTGCCGATCTGTCCCGCCGTGAAGAGGTGAACGCCCTTGCCGAAGCGGTGGATCGCGATCTCGGGCCGGTGGAGATCCTGGTGAATAACGCGGGCTCGCTCATGGGCCGGTGCCACATCCTGGAGATGACCGACGCCCACTGGCAGGACGTATTCCAGACGAACACGACCAGCGTCTTCTATACCTGCCAGGCCTTCGCGCCGAAGATGGTCGAGCGCGGGCGCGGCGTGGTCGTCAACAACGCATCCATCGCGGGGCGGAACGGGGGCGGGGTCGGGTGCGCGGCCTACGGAGCCGCCAAGGGCGCGGTGATCGCTTTCACCAAGGGTTTCGCCAAGGAGATGGCCCCGCATGGGGTCCGCGTCAACGCCGTCAATCCCGGCGTCATCGACACCCCCCTCCACGAAGAGTACACCACTCCCGAGCAGATGGAGCGACTCGTCGGGACCATCCCGCTGGGCCGGGTCGGCACGCCCGAGGAGACGGCGGAAGTCATCGCCTTCCTTGCCTCGGACGCCGCCCGCTACCTCACCGGCGAATCCATCGAAGTGAACGGCGGCATGTGGATGGACTGATTCCTCATGCCGACCCGCCGACGAACGAGCGCCCCCGGAATAAGTTCTCCGGGGGCGCTTTCTTCGCTTGATATTCAGGTGGGGGTTCAACCGGACAGGATGGTTTGAATCAGGATGCACCGATCCGTGAACAGGTTCGGCTCCCCTCCCCGCGTCGGGGAGGAGATGGGGGAGAGGTTCACCCCCTCCCGCAAGCGGGGGTCCTCCGTCCCCTCTGATCCACTACCGATGTATATAGTGTACCGGTCGGCTTATCGCGCGAGCGGGTTGACGATGTTGACCCTGTCGGCGGTCACATCCATCGTATAGCCGAACGCCTTTTCAAAGAACCGTACCGGCACCCACATCCGGTTCTCCTCCACGAACACCGGGCCGTTGAAGACGACGCGCGTGCCGTTCACGTCCGCCTCGGATTCCGCCATGCGGACGACGGCGGCCCACTGCCCGACCGTGATGGTAGCGAGCTTTTCCATGTTGTCCCAGCTCGCCGTGCCGCCCAACGCCTGCGCGGTCTCCTGCACGGGCACGTAGGTGATGCCGTTCTCGTTCCGGGTCTCGATATTGGTAGGCCGTCCCTGAATCTGAATATCCATCGGTTCTCCTTCCGTGATGCTCCTTCACGTGCAATTGCAGCCCACGGGATTTTGACGATGGGCCGTTAAAGAGGTCACTGGGCGTTCATCGCTCCCTTGACGACCAACTGATTCATGACCGTTCGATTGCCCGCATTCTTCAGCGCGATCCGCTGCGCCGCCGTCTTGCCTTCCCGGGTCGCGACCGTACCCTTCAGGATCACCGCGCCATCCGTCGTCTCCACGTCGATACTGCTCTGGGTGTTTTTGATGACCGGGGAGAGGAGGATCTCGTTCTTCACTTTGGCCGTCGTGGCGGCGTTGGATAGCGTCTGGCCGACCGATTGGGCCGCATCCTCCACCGGCTCCGCCGGTTGGCCGGTCGTGGCTGCCGGGGCGTTATTCGTGCCTGCCGGGGCATTGTCCGTTTGAACGACGACAGGGGCGTTCTCCTCACGCGTGTTCATCTCGTTTTCGGCCCGCTTGCAACCGGAGACGATCAGGCTCAATGAACAGAGTAAGACGAGTACCGTTGCTCGATTCATCCCAATTCCTTTCCGAGACAAGGGTCCGGCGGCGCATCTCCACCGGGAAATCTCTTTCCCCTCTTACCCGGAGGAGAGGGGCTTGAACCGAGGGTTTCGTACGGTTTACGAAGTCTGTAAAGGCCGAATTCGACCGCTGGCGGCCTCGTCCTTTGCCGGAATAACGGGGATTTGGGGGAGGGGTTGGCGCTCCCATGGCAGGGATAGACAAGACTGCGAACTTACAAAGTGAGGCCGCAAACGGCGGTATCTCACCGCATTTTACGACTCCACGTCTTTACAACACTGAATATCATCCTAATAAGGTGGGACATGGTGAGTGCATTATCCACTCGCCATGTCCCACTTTTTAAGACAGAGAAACAGCTTGTATCAACCCTGCTTCGCGGCTTCGCGGGGCCTGGGATTCCAGTAGCCCGCTTCCAGCCCGGAGATGAGCGGCGAGTCCTCGATATCGAGGGGGAGGTCCACGCGGGCGCGGCGGCGGCTGCTCTCGTAAGTGGCGAAGATCAGCTCCGTCGCGCGCAGGGCCTTCTTGCTGCTCAATTCCGGCTCCCGTCCCGTCTCCAGGCATTTCAGCAAGTCGAGCACGGAGAGCGCGGTCGCGTCCTGCGATGGGGTCACCTGCGGCCACTCGTCGGTCGGCTGCCCGAACCGGCGCACCCGGAGCTGCGGGCCGTCCGAAACGTGCACGTCGATCCGTCCTTCGGTCCCGTGAAGGATCATCCCCACATGGCCGACGAGCTTGCTGATACGGGGCGTATCGGGGTTGTTATTGGTCACCATCAGGCCCCACACGCCGTTGTCCCAGTACACTTCGCTGATGCCCGCCGTGTCCACCGGCACGCCGAACACCTTGCGCTCCAGCGACACGTCGATCTGACCCAGCACCCACTTCGCCTGTCGCTCCTGGTTGAAGAATTGCATCATATCAAACCAGTGAGTTCCCCAATCAAAAAGATTCGGGCAGTACCCCTCCAGGCGGACGATCTCCCCGATGGCGCCGTTACGCAGGAGTTCGCGGGCTTTGCGAAACTCCGTGTTGAACCGCCGCTGGTGGCAGAAGGTCATCATTACCCCCGCTGTCTCGCACGCCGCGTGCATCGCCTTCGCTTCACCCCAGGTGGGGGCCATCGGTTTCTCGGCATGGATGCCCTTCACCCCCGCCGCGACGCTTGCCTCGACCATCTCACAGTGGAGGTGGGGCCAGGTGCAGATGCTCACCACGTCGGGCTTCACCTCGTCCAGCAGTTGGCGGTAGTCGGCGTACACCTTCTCCACGCCGTACCGCCCCGCGAACTTCTGCGCGTTCTCCTCCACGGGGTCGGCGCACGCGACGATCTCGGCGTTGTCCGCCGCCGCATACCCGTCCGCGTGAGCCCGCCCCCGCCCCCCACACCCCAATACCGCCGCCCGATACTGCGCCATAATGATTCCTTCCTTCCATTTTCCGAGAGATATGGGAAAGGTTCGGAATTGCGGCCAGAAGTCCTGCTCCAGCCCCACCACCTTCCCGAGCAGGCGCACGTCATCAACCACACTCAAGATTCCATCTCCGAACGTCCCATCCATTCGGTTCGGTTACAGTAATCCTGGAGCATGTCAATCCGAACTAACGGGTATAGGGCTTTTATATACAATGATCGATCAACCTGAAGTAGGGTCTTCAGCCAGGAGACCAAGGCTTCGGAGCCCATCATCTTCCAGCGATTCCCTCCAAAGTAACAACCCGCATAGGAGGCGGTGCGAGTGGGCATTGCACCAATACTCCTCACGCTGTATAATGGCTCATTCTCCTCTGCCGTCCTGCTGTCAGGATCTGGATTCAGATTCACCGCCCCCACTGACCCTCTTCCACTTTTCTCAGACGAAGGTCCCCCACTTCCATGCCCATCCTCGAAAAGTCCCCCACAGGGATCAAAGGCTTTGACGAGACCACGTATGGTGGCCTCCCCAGAGGCCGTACCGCCCTCGTCTGCGGCGGCCCTGGCTGCGGTAAGACGCTCTTCGGCATGGAGTTCCTGGTGCGCGGGGCCGTCCAGTATGGGGAGCCTGGTGTCTTCATGGCGTTCGAGGAGACTGCCGAGGAGCTGACGGAAAACGTCGCCTCCCTCGGCTTCAACCTGGACGACCTCTGCTCCGAGGGCCTCCTCTCGGTGGACCATGTGTACGTCGAGCGGAGCGAGATCGAAGAGACGGGGGAATACGACCTGGAGGGCCTGTTCGTCCGACTGGGTTTCGCCATCGACCAGATCGGCGCGAAACGGGTGGTGCTCGACACCCTCGAAGCCCTCTTCTCGGGGTTCGCCGACGAGGCGATCCTTCGGGCGGAACTGCGGCGGCTCTTCCGTTGGCTCAAGGAAAAGGATGTTACGGCGGTCATCACCGCCGAGCGGGGCAACGGGACCCTCACCCGCAACGGCCTGGAAGAATACGTCTCCGACTGCGTCATCCTCCTCGATCACCGCCTCACGGAACAGGTCGCCACCCGACGCATGCGGGTCGTGAAGTATCGCGGGTCCCAACACGGGACCAACGAATATCCCTTCCTGATCGGGAGGTCGGGGATGTCGGTCCTCCCCGTCACTTCTCTCGGCCTGAACCACGAAGTGACGAACGAGCGGATCTCGACGGGCATCCCCGAACTGGACGCGATGTTCGACGGCGGAGGTTTCTATCAGGGCAGCAGCGTTCTCGTTACAGGGACGGCGGGGACGGGCAAGAGCAGCATCGCCGCTCATCTGGCGGACGCCGCCTGCGGGCGGGACGAGAAAGCCCTCTACTTCACCTTCGAGGAGTCCCCCCAGCAGGTCGTCCGCAACATGCGCTCCATCGGGATCGACCTGGAGCCCTGGGTGGAGAAGGGGCTCCTCCGCTTCCACGCCGCCCGCCCCTCTCTCTTCGGCCTGGAGACCCACCTGGCGACCATGCACAGCATCATCGAAGAGTTCGAACCCCAGGTGGTGGTCATGGACCCGATCACCAACATGCTGACGGTGGGGACGGAAGCCGAAGTGCTGGCCATGCTGACCCGCATGATTGATTACCTCAAGGCGAACGGGGTCACGGCCTTTTTCACCAGCCTGACAGAGGGCGGTTCCCCGTTGGAGCAAACCGAGGTCGGCGTCTCCTCCCTCATGGACGTCTGGATCAACCTGCGCTTCTTCGAGGGGAACGGGGAGCGGAACCGAGGGCTGAACGTACTCAAAGCGCGGGGGATGAGCCATTCCCACCAGATCCGTGAGTTCCTGTTGACGGAAGAGGGCATCCGCCTCATCGATGCCTACCTGGGGCCGTCGGGAGTCCTGATGGGGGCGGCGCGGGCGGCGCAGGAGATGCGGGAGTCGGCGGAGGCCGTGAAGCGGCGGCAGGAGACCGAGTCCAGAAAGCGCACTCTGGAGAGAAAACGGCACCTCCTGGAGGCGCAGATCGCCGCCATGCGGGAGGAGTTCGAAGCGGAGGCGGAGGAGCAGCTCCGGCAAGTCTCCGAGGCGGAGGCACGGGAGGACGCACTCCTCACCGACCGTGAGGAGATGGCCCGCTTCCGTTCCACGGATACGGCGAAAAGAACGGGCACTCCCACCCACACAAACGGAGAGAGGAAAAACACCCCTTGAGCGGCACTTCTGAGACCTCTTTAGACACTCTGGAGCCCGAGGTCGGGTTCTGGGACCTCCGCCTCTATGTGGCTGGGCAGACGCCGAAGTCCGTCGCGGCCTTTGCCAACCTCAAGCGCATCTGCGAGGAGCACATGGGCGGGCGGTATCAGATCGAAGTGATCGACCTGGTGGAGAAGCCGCAACTGGCGAAGGGGGACCAGATCCTCGCCATCCCCACCCTCGTCCGAAAGCTCCCCGAGCCGATGCGGAAGATCATCGGCGACCTCTCGAACACGGAGAAGGTTCTGGTCGGACTGGACATCAGGCCCAGAGAGTAGATGTTGGGGTGACGCCATTTCCAGCGACTCAGAAATCACGACCGTTGAGACAACGGGAGAAGACTCTCCCGTTGTGGAGCTTGAACAAGCTCGACAGGAACAAAAGGAGTGTGAGGTTCACCTCCGCCTCTTCGTAGCGGGGAGTACGATCCGCTCCATGCAGGCCATCGCTAACGTGAAGCGGGCTTGCCAGAAATTTGTTACAGGGCCATACGTCCTGGAAGTCGTGGACATTTATCAGCAGCCCACCCTGGCGAAGTCGGATCAGATCGTCGCCACCCCGACGCTCGTCAGGATACGACCAGCGCCCGTCCGACAGTTCATCGGCGACATGTCCGACCTTTCGACCCTCTTCGCTGGGCTGAATCTGGGCGGAAAAGAAGGGGAAACGCCATGAGCCAGGAGTCGGAACAGGGGCGAACGGATACCCTGACCATCCAGGACCTCACCCTCCGCCTTGAGGAAGCCCAGCAGATGTTGAGCGCGATCCGCTGCGGCGAAGTGGACGCGCTCATGGTGAAGACGGGGGACACCGATCAGGTCTTCACCCTCACGGGCGCGGACCACACCTACCGCCTCCTGGTCGAGTCCATGAATGAAGGGGCATTGACCCTTGGGGCGGACGGCACCATCTTCTACTGCAACACCCGCTTCGCCGAGATGGTCCAGACCCCCCTGGAGCAGATCGTCGGATCTACCCTCCACCGTTTCGTGGTACCAGAGGACCAGGCGTTGCTCACCGCCCTTCTGGATCGAGGGATACGTGCAGGGAGTAAAGGGGAAGTCCTGCTCCGAACGTCGGGGGACTCCTCCCTCCAGGCCCTCGTATCGATCAACAAGGTGGAGGTCAGTGACGCCGCAACGATCTTTATCGCCGTCCTGACGGATGTCACGGAACTCAGGCGGGTGCAGCATCACCTCCAGGATGCGAACGACCTGCTGGAGACGCGGGTGCGGGAGCGGACGGAGGAGCTGCAGCGGCGGACGGCAGCCACGCCCGCGTGAGCGGCTGGTCGTCGGCTCAGGCCGCCAGGTCGAACGGGTCGAAGGGCGTCGGCTGCGGCGTCTCCAGGGCAGCCGCGGCGGCCTGCTCGGCGGCCTCGTCACCTCGCTCGCGCGCCGCCAGCTTCGCCTTCTCGGCCTCGCTCATCTCGATCACGACGGTGTCGGGACCGGCCAGCATGACCTTGTTCTTGCCCGTGCGCTTCGCGTTGTACAGGCCG
>JAHWJO010000152.1 GCA_019348365.1 Armatimonadota bacterium
AAGGCCGCCGAATTGGTCCGGGACGCGCGGGCGTACGCCGCCGAACAGGGAGTCCCTTACTTCATCGAATCGCACCGCAACACCGCGACCGAGACCCTGCCGCAGACCTACGAGCTGATCCGCCGCGTCCCCGACCTCACCTTCACGGCGGACCTTTCCCACTACTTCGTCGTCGGGGAGTTCTACGGGTGGGAAAACGAGCGGCTGCCGGAGCGGCTCGGCCCCATTCTGGAGCGCACCGTCTCGATCCACGGGCGTATCTCCAACGGCGAGCAGGTGCAGGTGGACGTGGGGGACGGGACCGGCAGGCTCCCCCAGGCGTACGTGGAGATCTGGTCCCTCGCGATGAAGGCGTTCCTCGCCGATGCCCGCCCCGGCGACGTATTCCCCTTCACCCCGGAGCTGGGCCCGCCCGCCTACGCCATCGTTCATCCGGACGGAAGCGGCGAGATCAGCGACCGCTGGCAGCAGTCCCTCGTGATGGCGCAGTTGGCCCGACAGGCATGGGAAAAAGCCACACCATAGAATTATTAGCTTAATCGGGAAGAGAGCTGCGGGCTGCTCCAATCCCATGACCCGGACCTCCTCTACCGGAGGACCCACCGGGATCAGAACGAGGGGATCGCCTCCTCCAGAGAGGCGATCCCCTCGTTCCCGTTTCATCCGTGTTCCCACTGGCCGACAGAACCGACCCCGAAGGCGAGAGAAATGGGGCAGTCTGTTTCAACGTCTCCAGTTTGACATATAGGTACATACGGACGCGAAGAAATGGTTCGTCTGGGTCGTCTCGGTCTTCGTCGGAGATCGGGCTAAGGACGCATGCTGTTTGAGCGAGAGGTGATGCTCCTCGACTTTCCACCGTCTCCGGTAGATCGTCGTGATCGGTATTAAGCGCGTCCTTGTATGTCTTTCTTTGGGTCCTTTGTGTCTTTGTGGTTCAAAAGGGGGTGGGATGGATTTATCTCAATCAGCGGAACTGTTCGAGGCGAACCGGCGCTTCATCCCCGGCGGGGTCGTCTCCCTCAACCGCAGGGTGGAGCCGGAGATCGCCTTCGTGCGCGGGAAAGGGTCGCGCGTCTGGGACGCGGACGGCAACGAGTACATCGACTACCACGCCGCGTTCGCCCCCTACCTCCTCGGCCACGCCGACCCGGAGGTGGACGGCGCGGTCCGCCGCGCCCTGGACGACGGCTGGACCCTCATGGGTTCCGGCACGACCCCCTGGGAGGGGCGCGCGGCGGAGCTGATGGCGGGGTGCGTCCCTTCGCTGGAGAAGGTGCAGTTCACCCTGAGCGGGTCGGAGGCCACCTATCACGCGCTCCGGCTCTCCCGCGCGTACACGGGGCGGGACCAGATTGTGGTGATGCAGGGGGGCTACAACGGCTGGCACGACGAGGTCGCCTGCAATGTGATGAATCCCATTGAGCAGGTGGGGCCGCGCGTCTCCCGGGACGAGTACCCGTTCCTCCCGATGTCGGCGGGGATGCCGTCGGGGGTGGCGGACCGGGTACACGTCCTCAACTTCAACGACCTCGACGCGGTGGAGTGGGCGTTCAAATCCTTCCCCGTCGCGTGCCTGATGAGCGAGCCGATCCTCCAGAACGTCGGGATCGTCAAGCCGAAGCCCGGCTATCTCGAAGGCATCCGCGAGCTGTGCGACCGGTACGGCGTCGTCTGGGTCATGGACGAGGTGAAGACGGGATTCCGCCATGCGGTGGGCGGGTATCAGTCGCTCGCGGGAGTCTCGCCGGACCTCTCGATCTTCGGGAAGGCCATCGCGAACGGCTACCCGCTCGGGGCCATTGGCGGCAGGGCCGAGATCATGGACCTCTTCATCCACCCGGACCTCTCGAAGCGGGTGATGATCGCGGGGACGTACAACGGGCATCCGGTTCCCATCGCCGCCGCTATCGCTACGATGGAGAAGCTGACGCGGGAGGGAGAGTATCTGTATCCCCGGCTGGAGGCGATGGGCAAGCGGATGGAGGACGGCCTGAAAGAGACCTGCGCGGTATTCGGCGTGACGGCCACCGTTGCGCGGCAGGGATCGGCGTTTTGCCTCTATTTCATGGACCACGAGCCGACCGACTGGCACGACATCGCCGAGCACCACGACATGGCCCGGGACCTCCGTTACCGCCGCGCCCTCATCGAGCGGGGCATCTATCAGTTCCCGCTCCCCACAAAGCAGGGCAGCATCTCCGCCGCCCACACCGACGATGACATCGACCGGACGCTGGAGGCCACGCGGGAGGTGTTTCGGTCCGGCGTGTGACCTCCCGGAGGCCCTCAGGCGCAAGGGGTCCCGGTGGAGGAAGGTGTGTGAAGGGAGGCCGGACGATCCCCGCGTGACGGAGACTCTCTACCTGCGTTTTCCTGATGGGGGAGTCTGCTGCCGAATCGGGTACCACCTGGCTTTAAGGCAAGGAAAACCGTGGTAAAATAGATGCGCTCCAGTGTCGTTTCGCTCGGAGCCGCCGCATCACGTCCCTTCCCCTCTCATCTCGATACCGCTCGACAGGGTCCCATGTCTCTCTTCCGCCAACTGACGGACAGCTTTCAGGGCGCCGAACCCGGCGTCTGGCTGACCTATCTGCTCGACATCCTGGTGGTCGCTTACCTGTTCTACCGCCTGATCCTCATGACGCGGGGGACGCGGGCGTGGCAGATCCTCTGGGGCCTCGGCATCTTCTTCGCGGCGGTCTCGTTGAGCGAGCAGCTTCACCTCGATACGCTTTCCTGGCTCCTCCAGAAATTCGTCTACATGGGGCCGGTGGCCATCGTCATCCTCTTCTATCCCGAGCTGCGCCACGCCCTCGAAGAGATGGGCCGCCTGCGCTGGTGGGGGTCCCATTTCAGCTTTCTGCCCGGCGAAGACGTCACCCGGATGGTGGATGAGGTCGTCAAGGCGTCGGTGGACCTGGCGCACCGCAAGGTGGGGGCGCTCATCGTCGTCGAGCGGGAGACCCGCCTGGACGACATCGTGGCGACGGGAAAGCGGATGGATGCGGACCTCTCCGCCGAGCTGCTCAGCACGATCTTCCATCCCGGCAGCCCCCTGCACGACCAGGCGGTGGTGATCTCCGGGCGGCGCATCGTCGCGGCGAGCTGCGTCCTCCCCCTCAGCGACGATCCCAGCGTGGGACTGGGGGTGCATACGCGGCACCGGGCGGCGCTCGGGGTCTCAGAAGTGAGCGATGGGGTCGTCATCGTCGTCTCGGAGGAGACCGGAGCGATCTCCGTCTGCTCCAACGGGCGGTTGATCCGGGGGCTCAACAAGGAGACGCTGCGGGATTGGCTCCTTTCCGCCCTGCAGCCGCCCAAGCCGGTCCCCAGCCGCCGCAACTTCAACTGGATCCGGTCGCGCATCCGGGCGGAAGACACCCCCTAGCAGAGGGCTCGACGGGAGAAGAAACGCAAGGAGCAGCGGTAGGAAAGCAGATCTCCTTCACAAAACGTAAAAGCCCGGCGACTCAAGTCGCGGGCTACAACGGCGCAAAGCATGTCCTGAGCGAAGTCGAATGGATCGGCCTTCGCCGACTACAGGCCCCTCATCCTCTTCAAATCTAACCGGTCGTGAAGTCCCCGCAGGGGGACTTTGCGCTCTCGTTGCCCGCGACTTGAGTCGCCGGGCTTTCACACCCTGCCTTGAACTCCCGAAATTCATCCTCAGGCTTCCCTTTCACCTATGCGCTGGATTCGTCACAACCTGGGTTACAAGCTGATGGCGCTGGCGCTTTCCGTCACCCTCTGGACCTACGTCCAGAACATCCGGGGGGAGAATCAGCGCACCTTCGAAGATGCGGTGGAGACTCGGAACGCCCCCCCGGGCCTTCTCCCCCACCTCCCCCGGGAGACGGTTCGGGTGACGGTGTCGGGTCCCACCCACCGGTTGCAAAACCTCTCCGCCGAAGAGGTGAAGACCTGGGTGGACCTCCAGGACCTCCGGGCGGGGCGGAGTATCGTGAACGTGCAGTGCAAAACCAGCGAGGACGCGGACCTGCTGACCTGCACGCCGTCTCCGGCCCTCCTCCCCGTGAACATGGAGCCGCAGGTCACCCGGACCCTGCCGATCAAGGTGCTGGTGAATGGGCCGCCTCCCCTCGGCTACACCTTCGCGAAGCCGCAGGCCAGCCCTTCCAGCGCCGTCGTACGCGGGCGCGGCAAGATCGTGGCGCAGGTGGAGCAGCTGGTCGCATCGGTGACGGCCTCCCCGTCAAAGACTGGACGGGGCGTGGACCAGAACGCTAGAGTTCTTCCGCTGGATGCCGGGGGCGGCCTGGTATCCGCCGTGGAAGTGGCCCCACCGGAGGTGCGAGTCGTGTCGCCGCTGCACCTGGAGCCGGCCACGAAACGCCTCCTCGTCAGCCCCATCCCCATCGGGCGACCGGCGGAGGGCTTCAAAGTGACGGCCATGGCGGCGCGTCCCCGCGAGGTGCTGGCGCGCGGAGAGGCGTCCGCCCTCGCCAACCTGACGGGCGTGCACACCCGGCCCGTGAATCTGGACGGGCTGAATTCCACCCGCACCCTTCGCAATATTGGCCTTGAAAGCATCGTCGGCATCGACTTTGAACCGGAGACCGTGAGCGTGAGAATCGAGATCCAACCCCTCCAGGGGCCTTCCCTGAGAACTTCCCCGTCCTCTTCCCGGACCCGCCGCCCCGCGACTTCGGCGGCGTCGCCGGAGGTGGCCCGATGAGCCGCCTGTTCGGGACGGACGGCGTGCGCGGCGTCGCGAACGAGGAGCTGACGACCGAACTCGCCCTGAAGCTCGGTCGCGCGGCGGGGGCCGTGCTGGGCCGGGGGCGGCGGGAGCGCGTCCTGATCGGGCGGGACACCCGCGCCTCGGGCGAGATGCTCGAAGCGGCGCTGGCGGCGGGCCTCTGCGCGAGCGGCGTGGACGTGGTCCGGATCGGGGTCATCCCCACGCCGGGAGTCGCGTACCTCGCCCGGTACCTGGGAGCAGGCGCGGGCGCGGCGGTCACGGCCTCCCATAACCCGGCCCCGGAGAACGGGATCAAGTTCTTCGGCCCCGACGGCAACAAGCTCCCCGACGGTGTGGAAGACGAGATCGAATCCCACATTCAGGACCCCGCGAACCTGCCGCAGCCCGTCGGCGCGGGCGTGGGACGCATCCAGGAGCGCCGGGACCTCCTCCACCATTACGGCCAGGAGGTGCGCCACACCCTTCCCGCCCGCCTCGACGGGATGAAGCTGGTCGTGGACTGCGGCAACGGCGCGACGAGCGTCATCGCCGGGGACGTGCTCACCGACCTCGGCGCGGAGGTCGTGATGATGAACGACCGCCCCACCGGCCTCAACATCAACGAGGGCTGCGGCGCGATGCACCCGGAGCAGGTCGCTGAAAAGGTGAAAGAGGTCGGCGCGGACGCGGGCGTCGCCTTCGACGGCGACGGGGACCGCGCCATTCTCGCCGACGACGCGGGGCGCGTGGTGGACGGGGATCGGATCATGGCGATCTGCGCCCTCCACTGGTCGGGGACGTTCCACCTGCCGGGCAACCGGGTCGTGGGGACGGTGATGAGCAACCTGGGGCTGGAGCTGGCGCTGCAATCCGCGGGGATCGAATTCCTCCGCGCCCCCGTGGGAGACCGGTACGTGAGCGAGGAGATGCGGCGGGTCGGCGCGTCGCTCGGCGGGGAGAAATCGGGGCACATCATCTTCGCCCAGCACTCGACCACCGGAGACGGGCTGATCTCTCTCATGCAGGTGCTCGGGATCATGCGGGCCACGCGCCGCCCGCTCTCCGAGTTGTCGGACCAGGTGCAGGAGTTCCCGCAGATCCTCGTGAACGTGCGGGTGTCGCGCAAGGAAGGATGGAGCCAGATCCCGGCGATCTCGACGGCGATCAAGCGGGCGGAAGACGCATTGGCGGACCGGGGCCGGGTGTTCGTGCGGCCCAGCGGCACCGAAGCCCTCCTGCGGATCATGGCGGAAGGGCCGGACCAGGCCGAGATCGAGCGCCTGGTGGGCGACATCCGCGAGGTGGTGGAGCGGGAGCTGGGCAAAGCATAATTGGGTGTTGGGTGTTGGGTGTTGGGTGTTGGGTGTTGGGTGCGCCCTCACCCCCGCGCTATGCGCTGGCCCTCTCCCAATTCTGGGAGAGGGATCTGACGAGTTCACTCCACAACAGGACCGAGGCAGGGTACAGGCATAAGGGAACGATAGATCGGAATGAGTGGGGTACCCGGAAAGAATACTTCCCTCCGAAGATCCGAAGAGAAGAGTGTTGCATCCCGACCCCCTCTCCCCGAATTGGGAGAGGGGCCGTCGCGAACGAAGGTGAGCGACGGGGTGAGGGCGACTCCATGACTCATAGACTCACGACTCAGAGACGGCTCTTCAAAGGGCCAGCGCGAAGCGCGGGGGTGAGGGCGACTCACAGACCCACGACTCCGAGACTCAATCCAGGTTGTAATACTGGGGGTCGGCTTTGACGTTCAACGTCTTCGGGTCGTGCTGGAAATAGAGGTACATCTCCTGGGTGGAGCCTTCCCCCAGATAATCGAGAGTCACGTCCCGCGATTCTTCCTTGCCGTCGGGTGGATCGTAAGTCACCTGGATTCGCAGCGAGCGGATTGCATGCTCGCCTTTATTGGAGACTTCCATCGGGAGGATGTACGTGTTCTCCTTCCGCTCCATTTTATCGAAGAGGAGCTTCGCTTCCGCGAGGACGTGGGGGCCGTCCGCCTGCATCGCCTCGAACAGGAGAAAGCCGGCGATCCACGCAATCAGCAGGACGCTGATCCCCAGCGAGATCCATTCCGCCAGCTTCCGGCCCTTCTGCTCCTTCTGATCGGACTTCCCCTGCGAGCTGCCCTGTGAATCTCTCTGCGAATCCCCACGGGAATTTCCGGAGGAGTCCGGCGGATTCTGCCGCGAGTCACCTCCCGAAGAAGAATCCTGCTGCCGATCCTGGCCCATGCGGTTCCTTTCGCTCATGCGATCAACCTCCCGGCGGCCCCGCCGACGACGGCGGGCAGTCCCAGGCTTACGGTCGCGCTGATGAAAGCGGGGAGGCTCGCGCTCTGGCCCTGGAACCCGATCAGCCAGTACAGTCCCCCGGCCACCGTCAGGCTCAATGCGCTCGCCACGCACGTCTCCGCCCACGGTTTTTGAAACACGCTGTCTTTCATGTACACTTCCCGCTTCTGGAACCCGGAGGCGAAGAGGATGATGTAACAGAAGATCAGCTCGGCGATGAGGAGGGTGAACAGCCCCCAGGGGGTGAGTCGTACCGCGATGAGGATGATCTCCTCGGTGGGGGCGACGCTGAACGCCAGGAGCATCGATCCGGCCAGGGTCGCGCCGATGTCTTCCAGGTCCGCTTTCAATTGCCGGCGTTCGGGACTCAACTCCTTCTTATCCTCCTGTCTTTCCTGCGGGCCGTCGCTCTTCCCCTTCCCTTGACCCGTTCCACCCCCCTGCCCCTCCTCCCCGGTGCGGGACTTCCCCGCCACCTGGGAATTGGCGAACGAGACCCCGATGCTCACCGCCACCGCCTCGATGAGGACTTTACCCACGGATTCGATGAGGGTCTGCTGCGCCGAGAACTGCCCGATGAGCCAGAGGACGAGGATGGAGACGAGGATCCCGATCCCGACGGAGGTGATCGCTTCGGAGAGCGCCCCGAAGAATGAGAACTCTTCCCGGAATCCGGAGAAGAGGCTGAAGACGAAGTTCACCGCCAGAATGACGCCCAGGAGGATCAGCAGGTGCGCCGGTGAGAGGGTGATCCCATGCCACCACATCTCCATCGTGTAGAGGAGCGGCATCCCGAAGATCACCCCCGCCGCGAGTCCCTGCAACAGGTCACGGCCCTCCCGCTTCCAGCCGTGCGGATCGTCCTGATCCGGTTTTTTGTTCCCATGGTCCGAGGGCTCGGACTGTTGGGCTTGCTTCTTCGATTTGGGTTTTTGCACGTTATATTGCCTTTTACGGAGTGGCAGGGGCGTGGCCCCGGCTATTTGGGCTTCGAGGAATCAGCTTCTTCTCGCCTTCTCAAACAGTTTTATCCATATTTCCGGCGTTTTTCACCTCCGGCATGTTCCCGCATGGAGGGGTAGGCTGGCCCCTCAGCACCTCTCATCCATCGGGAGGGTGAAAGAGTGCATATCGGGAGGGGAGAGAGTGCGCCGATGGAAGCCGGGCAGGATGGGTATAACCCCATGAGAGACGCAACTCGAAGGCCATAGCAGCAAAGCCATAACGACACAATCAGGAGGTTATCGGATGGCTGATTTCGATTTTCCCGTAGAGGACAACCAGGAGAACCCGGCAGCGCCGCTCCTCTGGGTGAGTTACCAGGGTTTCCAGCGCGCCACGGGCGAGGAATTACGTACGCCCGTCCGGGACGAATTGAAGGAGCGATTGAACAAAGGGCTGGCTTCGCTGGACGGCGATTTCCCGAACTGGCTGGAAGAGGTGTCCGATGCCGGAGACGGCGTCACCCTCCGGTTCCGGGACCTGGAAGCCGTACGTAATGTCGCGTCCAAGCTGCGGGACCGGGGCCTGCTCCCGAAGGAAGACCGCGAGCTGGCGACCTCCGGCTCCTTCCAGCGCGGGGACGAATCGCACACGCAACCGGCGAGCAACAACCCCGCCTGACGGGGTGACCGCCGGAGGGAAGGGATCTCTCCGGAACGGAGTAGATCTAAGTCGCCTGGCTTTGTATTCCCGGCCCTTCACCACCCGGTGTTTTAACGCCGAGCGGATGGCGGCATTCCTTGTTTCGTTGCCGGACAGTCAATGCTCCCAATCAAACCCGGGCGAGACCGCTGGGCTACGGTTTCAACTCCAGCGGCGCGATCTTTATATCGTCGAACCAGGCTACGCCGGGTCCGAAGTCGAGCCGCAGGCCGATGTTGACGGTTCGGGCCTCCGCCGGCGCGTAGAAGGGGTAGTGAATCTCGTACCACTGCCCCTCGGTTTCGCTGATATAGTAGTTCGTGGAGAGCTGATCCCCGGCGCGGCGGTCGTGGAGGGGGCCGGTCACGTTCAGCGACTTCTCCCCTTCCCCCCAGGCCTGCACCTCGACCATGGCGCGGGCGTACCGGGGGTCCTTCGCGCCGCCAGTCATCCGGACCCAACCCGTCACCTCGTAGAGCCGCCCCCCCTCGCTGGGGATGCCGCCCTGCGCCGCCCCCGCCGGCTCCCCGAAG
>JAHWJO010000615.1 GCA_019348365.1 Armatimonadota bacterium
CCAGGCCTGGGGGAAAGGGACCGTCGTGGAGGGGAACAGGGACGGCGGCACCATCATCACCGCGGAATTCCCGAAGACCGGCAAGAAAAAGATGGACCTACGATACGCGAAGCTCGAAAAGGTCTCGAAGAAATAGCGAGCGACCGGCGCAGCCCTCTCCCGTTGAAGGAGAGGGCTTTTTTATCCAACGCTTCCGAAGTTTTCTCTCCTAAACCCGGATATTCCCCGACGCCGTGGAATCCGCCACAAACAGCTAATCCGAGGCTTTCACTGCTCCCGCATCGGATGAGGGGGCTTCAGGGCCATCCTCGATCTGTTCCACATCCTCTCCGGAGCGGAGCATAAGCGTCCACGGCAGCTCTTCCATGAGGGCGAACGCCCCCTCGATGTTGCTCTCCGCGCCGGAGTTCTCGTTCACCCGGTTGTTGTCCACGCCGTCGTGGCAGAGGCCGTTTTCGGGGTCGTAGACGGGCTGCCCGGCGGGATTGCGGCCCCGGAACCATGCCCGCGCGAGGTGGAGGAGATCCCGGTATTCGCTCCGCAGCGTCACCTCGTGCAGCGCCTTGAGATTGAAGATGACCGAGCTGACGTCGTAGGGGAGAACCTGCGGCAGGGCGAACCCCCCCTGCACGATCGGCTCGATCATGACGCGGACGCTGTGCTCCGCCGCCTCGACGAACGGCGTCCATTTCAGCCGCGCCCCCGCCAGCGCCAGCGCCCCCGGCTGGATGTGGCCCCAGTAATGGAAGTACGGTGCGTCCCGCTCGTTCAACAGGCGGCCCTGCTCGTCCCGAGTTTCCAAAATCTCCTCGGACCAGCGGCGGATGTCGTAGAGCCAGGCGTCGTCTTCGGTGGCCCGGTCCAGCTCCAGCGCGGCGAGGACGTGGAGCGCGCGGATGTCTTTGTACTTCATCGGCTCCCGGATGTGGGGCCAGGCGAGCTGGATGCGCTCCAGATCCCCCTCCCGGCCCAGCGCCGCCGCCGAGCGGGCGAGGGCCATGACGGCGCGGGCGGTCCAGGCCGGTCCGCCGGGGTAGGAGGTGGGGCCGTTGATGTTGAGGGTTCCCCGCCAGTTGTTGACGAAGTTGATGAATTTTCCGTCTTCCTGCTGCATGGCGTGGACGAAGGCGAGCAGCCCTTCCGCGAGGTCACGGGCCTCCATCAGGCCGAACCGCTCCCACACGTCGAGGAACAGCCAGGCCGCGCGCGCCGCGTCATCCAGGCACGCCACGCCCTCGTACCCCGTCTCGCGGGCGGGGGTGAAGCTCCATCGGCCTTTCCGGCGAACCCGGTAGATCGCCAGGGCCATCATGTGGCCATCCGCCGTTCGGATGGGCCGCATCAGGCGGCGGATTTGACGAACCATGGATCTCCTTCCATTACTCCTCTGCCCTTCATCCTGCGTGTGGATTCCTGCGAAGCAGCGGCTCTCCCACAACGATCCATCTTCTTGTGACTACAAAATAATAGGTACTACCGAGAAGTCCGTGGATGATCTTAGGCCCGGCGATTAAAATCGCGGCTGGAAAGGCGCGAAGTCGGCCTGCGCCGACTCCAGCCCCAGCCCCTTACCCCCGCTTCTTTCGGGCATGCCTCATAGTAGAACCATGCCGGACTGCGGAGGGACCCAGAGGGGAGTGCGCTTTGGAACCTCCTTCGGCCTATAAGTAACCTACCCCTGCATCGAAGGGGTCACACCTGCGGATGGAGCCGGGTGCTCCTTGTGCATGGTAGGGTACCTATAAGGTTTAGGGTGAGGCAATGCTCACGGGCTCTCAGCGTTTTCGGGTTTGCTCGATGAAGGCGCGGAACAAGGCGCGGTCCCGCTCATAGAGAGCCGCTTCCTCGGGGCGCTCGGGGTGCCACTGCACGGCGAATCGCCATGGACGCTTCGGGTCTTCCATCGCCTCCACGATACCGTCGGGCGCGAGGGCGGTCGCTTCCAGACCGGGCGCAAGGAGGTCCGGCGTCGCTCCCTGGTGATGGCGGCTGTTGATGGGCACGTCCTTCTCGCCGTAGATCTCCGCCATCTGGCTGCCGACGGCCGGAGCGATGGGGTGAGAGGAGCTGACGAGGTCGGAGAAGGCGCGGTGGCGGATATCGGTCTTGAGGTCGGCGATCAGGCGGCCTCCGGCGGCGACGTTGAGGAGCTGGAACCCCCGGCAGATGCCGAACACCGGCATGTCCAGATCCAGCGCCCGCCGTGCGAGAGGGAGTTCATAAGCATCCCGCTCCGGCTCGGTGTCGAGTCTGAATTTCTCCTTGAGCCGGGGGTCTTCGGGGTCGGGAGAAGGGGGAACGTCCACGTAAATGCCTTCGACAGGAGAGAGATCGTATCCCCCGGTGAGGAGCAGCCCGTCGATCCGCTCCAGCGCCTCATCGAACCGCCCCGACTCCACTTCGGGAAACATCGCCGCTCCGAGCCAGACCCCTTCCCCGCCCGCATCCTCAACCGCGAGCTGAAGCGTCCGCCAGAGCCCCCCCAGCCAAACCCCCCGTTCCGGGTTTCACCCCCGGGTTAATCCCGTGCGGGGGCGCCCCGTTCCGGCGTGGGGCCGGTGATACAACCCCACCGGGTTGAACAGTCCGTAACCCTACCGGTAAATCCGATGGATAGCTCCGTACAGCACCCCTGAGAAAAACAGGAACGGT
>JAHWJO010000153.1 GCA_019348365.1 Armatimonadota bacterium
CTTTTTGGGTCCATGCTCGATCCAATCAGAAGAGTACCGTCGCAATTTGCGCCGGTCACAATCCCCAGCCTCCCAGGTGAACTTCCATGCTCTATCGGCTCCTCTACTACCTCACCCTCAAGCAGTTCCGGCATTGCCCCCGCTGCCATCAATGGCGCTGGTCAGGGGGGTACACCTTCGTCGACGAGCGGGGTCGGCGGGTCCATGATGCGTTCTGCCAGGACTGCCGGATCCACGGCGTCCCCCGTCTCAATCACTGATCAACTTCTCATGCCGCCATGACGCGGCAACCCTGATGATGGGGGCGACCGACGTCTCCCCATAGGGCCTGGGAGTCCACGGACTCCCAGGCCTTTTCTTCATCATCCGGAATGAGTTTTCCCTGGTCTTGGAGAAGGGAATTCCGTTCCAGCTAACCATGGGGAGTTTTGATGCGGAGACGCGGAAAGGAACGGGAGCATGCACCGCCAGGATCACCTGCAATTCGAGATCTACCGAGATCGCGCGACGCTGGGCCGCGAGGCCGCCGCACTCGCCTCCCGGACGCTCCGGGAGAGCGTCGATGCCCAGGGATGGGCGCGAGCCATCTTCGCCTGCGCCCCTTCGCAGAATGAATTCCTGGCATCCCTGTGCGAGACTCCGCTGCCCTGGGAGCGAATCGAAGTTCTCCACATGGACGAGTACATCGGGATTTCGGCGGATCACCCGGCCAGTTTCCGGCGGTTCCTGAGCGAGCACCTGGGGCAAGAGGTTCTGGACCGCGCCACCGTCCGATTCCTCCGGGGTGATGCAACCGACCCCGCAGGCGAGTGCCTCCGCTACTCCCGCATTCTCCAACAGGGACCCATTGACCTTTGCTGCCTGGGCATCGGAGAGAACGGCCACCTCGCCTTCAACGATCCCCCGGTCGCCGACTTCGAGGATCCGGAACTTGTGAAGAAGGTGGAGCTGGACCGGCGATGCCGGGAGCAGCAGGTGAGCGACGGCTGCTTTCCTACGCTGGAGGAGGTTCCTCGGCACGCGCTCACCCTGACGGTCCCCGCCCTGATTGCCGCCCGGCGGCTGACCTGCGTGGTTCCGGGCCGTAACAAAGCGGAAGCAGTCCGGGCCACCCTGCAAGGGCCGATCTCAACGGACTGCCCTGCATCGATCCTCCGCACCCTCCCCCACTGCACCCTGTTTATCGACGAGCCGAGCGCGAGTCTGCTTTCTCCCTGACGAGGGGTCTCGTGGTGAATGGGATACAGAGCGTGGCTGCGCTCCTCCACACGGAAACGACAGGAGATTCCACTTCACGATAGTGCCATTTATCACACAATTACCAAAAGATTTGTTTATGGGAAGGAACACCGGGGAAACATCAACCCTGACATTCTGCTGAAATCTTAAAATACGGCATCCGAACTGCTGTTAAGGACCGATGAGCCCGGTGGTCCCTCATCAGCCTTTTTGGGGAGACCGAATAGTATGCCTGACCATCATGTCACGAAAGTGAAACAGTGGGACGATATCGCGCCGGTCCACGGGATCAAGCCCCACACCGTCGCCGTGACGCGGGACCTTCAGGAACGCTCGGAGCTTCTGTTCTCTTTCCGCGCGGGAGAGATCGATTTCGAGATCAAGCGGGGACGGGAGGCGCTGTGGATCCTCGCCCGATTTCCCTCCGGAGGCGGTGTGGCGATTCGGGGAGTCTACGCCCCCGACGGCGATCTGGAATTGAAAGGCATACGGGAGAACGGGAACGTCACGGAATTCACCGTGTTCGGCACAACGATGGGGGAATTCAAATGCCGTCTGGAACTCCTGGAGTCGGAGCGGGCGCAGATCCGCTGGACGGTGACGCTGACTCCGCTGGTCGATCTGCTGATGCCCCCGCAACCTTGGAACGTCTATCCCATCAACGCGGAGGGGGATCCGATCCCCACCCACGGGATCATCCACGCGCAGCAGCGAGGCTCGGCGGCGGGACTCCTCTTCTTTTCACTCACGGAGCCGGAATCGGGGACCGCGCTGTACGTGCAGAACCTGACGGCGCTGAACGAGTATTGCGAAATCACCTGCACGACTCCCAACACCATCGTCGGAGCCGAATGGCCGGGCATGGGGTTCCAGCCGCCGCCCTCCGACCGGCATTCGCTGCCGAGCGGACGCGAGGTGGGCGTGTGCGACTTCTTTCTCCGGCTCATCCCGAAACTCCCCCGGAGCGACCGCGACGTGGGGCGGATGTTCCTCGATATGCTCGCCGACATCTACGCTCATTTTCCGAGGCCGGAAACTTCCTATCATGACTGGCCCGACCGGGCGGAGGAGACCCTCCGCGATCTGATCCATTCCAAAAAGCTGACGACGGAGCGGAACGGGTACCTTTACCTCCACCCCTACACCGACAGCGAGTACCCCGACAGTATGGTCCAGTTGACGGTACTGCTCCCTATCCGGGAGTACGCGGACTGGAAAGGGATGGAGATCCCTTTCACCGACCGGCTGCGCGAGGGGGTGTCGGGGTTCTTCGATCCGAAGCTCAAGACAATGCGCCGGTATCTTTCGACGGTCGGGGAGGACAAGAACCCGCTCGAAGTCGATTCCTGGTATCTCTATCACCCGCTCGCCAACCTGGCACGGCTGGCAAAAGCCGGGGACGAAGGCGCGCGGGATATGTTCCTTCAGTCGGTGGAGTACGGCATCCGGGCGGCGCATCGGTTCGAGTACTGGTGGCCCATCAAATTCAACATCGAGACGTTCAAGATCATCACGGGCGACCGCAAGCCGGGAGAAGCGGGCCAGACCGACGTGCCGGGCCTGTACGCCTACGTGATGCTCGAGGCGCTGGACCTGACCGGGGACGAGCGATACCTGAAAGAGGCGCAGCAGGCGATCCGGGCGCTGAATGGATTGAGCTTCGACATCGGGTACCAGTACAACAACACGGCTTGGGGGGCGACGGCGTGCCTCCGGCTCTGGAAGATCACCGGCGAGGAGTACTACCGGGAGCAGTCTTTCGTCTTCCTGGCGAGCTTCTTCCATAACGTCTACCTCTGGGAGTGCGATTTCGGACCCGCGAAGCATTACCCCACCTTCATGGGCGTGACGTGCCTGCACGACGGCAACTACATGGCGATGTACGAGGAATTCGAATCGTTCACCGCGTTCCACGAATGCCTGCACGTCGCCGGGGAGGATCTCCCCCCTTCCGTCCGCATTCTACTGACGGAGTACTGCAAGTACGTGCTGCACCACGGCTGGTACTACTATCCGGGCGAGCTGCCCCGAGAGGCTCTCGCGACGGAGATCCGGAACGGGCACATCGACCGAAGCCTGGCGATCCCGCTGGAGGATCTGTACGCCGACTGGCAGCCCGCCGGGGCGGTGGGGCAGGAGGTATACGGCTGCGGCGGCGCATTCGCGTTCGTGACCCGCTCCTACCACCGGATCGAAGGCGCGCCGTTCCTCCTCTACTGCGAGTACCCCGTTCGGGAACTGGAGCAGGAGGCCGACCGGTGCGTGGCGTTCCGGGTGGACGGGGAGAGCGGATTCCAGTGCCGACTTCGGCTCATCCCCACGGATGGCCATGCCCTCCCTGATGCGGCCGTTCGGGTGAAGCAGCGGAACCGGGAGGAGCGCCTGGAAGCGACCTCCACCCCCGAGGGACACCGGGAGTACCTCGTTACCGGAGGCAGCTCCGTGGTGGTGGACTGGCGAGAGGGCGCGTAGAAACTTTTCGGCGGTTGAAACCGGCGGTGGTATGCCGGCGGTTAAAACCGCGCCTGAAAGGGCACGAAACCCGCCTTCGCGGGTTTGACCCCCGGCTGTAACCGAAAACGGGTGGGAAGACTCCAAAATGAGACTTCGTGCCGTTGCTGCTGCGGTTGCAACCGCCGGGAGGCATGATAAGGCTCAACCATCAGGCTCTACACGGACCATACGACAGGAGTGTAATGAATGGCGACACAGACCGTAGAAGAGAAGCTGCAATACCAGCCGGAATCCGTGGAAGGCAAAGCGATCCTCATCACTGGCGGCACCACGGGTATCGGGCGGGCGACCGCCCTGCTGCTCGTATCGCGTGGGGCGCAGGTGCTCATTTTCGGGCGACACGAGCCAGAGCTGAACGCTGCGCTGGAGGAGATCAAAGGAGTCGGGGGCGGGGAGATCTTCGGCCTGACCGCCGACACGAAAAACCCCGACGACGTGCGGCGGATCTTTAAGGAGGTGGACCGCCGCCTCGAAGGATTGGATATCCTCGTCAACAACGCCGCGCTGGGCGCCGGGAGCATCCTGGATAGCGAGGAGTCGGAATGGGAGGAAGTCGTCCAGACGAATCTGCTGGGTTACATGCGATTCAGCAAAAAGGCTATCGAGCGGATGAAACAAAAGGGCGAAGGCCACATCGTCAACATCGGCTCCATGAGCGCGAAGGTGCGGGAATCCGGGAGCGACGTATACGTGGCGACCAAGAGCGGGATCGAGGGGTTCACCGACTCCCTGGCGAAGCTGGCGAACAAGGAAGGCATCCGAATGAGCCTCATCGAGCCGGGGCTGGTCGGCACGGATATGACGACGGACCAGGTGCCGAAAGAGGGACAGCCCGACAAGCAGCAATCGTTGGAGATGATGAAGGCCGGGGACATCGCGGAGTGCGTGCTGTACTGCATCACTCAGCCGAAGCGCGTGAACGTCTCGCTCGTGCAGATCAAGCCGACCCAGCAGATCATCTGAATCCCGAAACTCCCCCGGTCCCTGAAGCCCCTCTGGAGGACTGAAACGGGACTGGCGCGGGTAAGAGTCTCAAAACAAGGATTCCCCTGCGAAGAGACGTTCACCGTATCGCGGGGAGGACGGAAGATTTCTGAGGGGAGGAGAGCATGAGCGCAACGAGCGACAACGACGAAACCCGCAATAAAGCAAGCGGAACCAATTACGGCACCGAAGGCGAAGGAGGGCGGGATGTGGACGTTACCGCCGGAGCCGGCGCCGCCGGGACCGCCGCCGCGATCTCCGGCAGCATGGATGCCGGGGCCGTCACCGGACCGCAGGGCGACCCCGACCGGGGCACGGACCTGGGCAATAACGTCACGGTAGCGGGCACGTTCGCCGGGACCGACACCCAGACGTTCGATACCGCCTCCGGACCGGGGGGCATCACCTCCGGCGGCAACGCTTCGAGCCCCGCCGGGGCGGATGCACAGGCGAATGTGGACATGGATGCGGACGAGACGACGGTTGGCGCGACGGCGGGCGGCACCGGGACTTCCACCGGCGCCTGAAGGGAAGTCCGCTTGCGGACCCAGGAGAAAGGGAATCAGATGAGCGCCACAGGAGATCAGAACCCCACCGGAACGGTGAATGACGAATCGAACGAAGAGATCATGGACGAGCGCAACGGCCGGGCGACGGTCGATACGGGACCTTCGCCGGTGGGCGCGGCGGACGGGATCGGGGTGTCGGGCGGCACGCGCAGCGGCCTCGGCGACACCTCGCCCACCGCCCCGAGCGGAGTCATCACCGGCCCCATGGGCGGACAGGAGACCCAGGCGGATTCCATCACCGGCGATTACGGAACCGCCACCGGCGCGACCGCCGGAACGGACTCCGCCGTGCTGGGGGATACCGACCTCGCCGGCACCGCCATCGGCGCGGCCCCCACCGATGCCGGGACCCTCGCGGGGACGGAGCGCGGCGGCGACCTCAGCGATGCGGGCGGGGTGGACGTGGACACTGGAGGGATCGGGGTGACCGATACCGGCACCACCGGGCCGGGGATGTCGGATGCGGGGACGCTCGGCACGATGGGCGGCGGGCCCACCAGCGGCAACACCGAAACCATCGGGTCGACTCCGAGCAGCGGCGGCGATGCCGGACCTGTGCGCGTGGTCCGGGAAGCCAACACGGACGAAGGCACCGATTAGCCGGGAACAACGGTTCCATCGGGGACAGGATTCACCGGAGGGACGGCGGGAGGCGGCGCGGCGACGAGCACCGGCACCCTTCCCGAGGGAGGAACCACCGGGGGCGCCTGACCGTTCCCGCCGCATGAGCCACATGAGAAGGCGAGGCGAAGATGAGTGACCCTCAGGATGATGTTCAAGACCGACTGTTGCAGGTCTACGCCAGGGATGAAGAGGACGCCGGAGAGGCCGGGGCCATCACCGGGGGAAGCGGCGTCACTCCCGCCGGCGGGCCGAGCGGGAGTCGGATCACCACCACGCCCACCGGGGCGTAGGCCCGGATGGGCGATACGCTCGACACGTCCGGCGTGGGCGGCGCCGGCGAGCCCGGCGACCGGGAACAGGTGGCAGGTTCGGAAACCGCCGTGACGGGGGCGGGTGATGCCCGCATGGGGCTTCCCCCGTGAACACCGCCGGGGGGACCGCTACCGGATCGGACACCACCGGCGCAAGCTCTTCCGGGACCGGTTCGACGTAAGAGAGAATCTCCATCAGATGACATGAAGGGCGCGAGGGTGATTACCGCGCCTTTGCCGTTTGAGCGGCATCGCTTTATACATCCGGTCGAACCCCGCCAGCTAAGGGAGGGTCCAATTTTCCAAAGTCAGCCCCAGATCCTGATAGTGCCGCTCTTTGTTCGTCACCAGGACAGATCCCGTTTTGAGGGCTGTGACCGCTATCAATAAGTCCGCATCTTCTGTGGGTCGGCCCAGACGGTGCCGTTGCGCCCAGAGATCGGCGGCCATGTTCCAATCCTCCGTCATGAAATCCACCGTTCGCCAGCTTTGGATCACTCGTGAATACGCCCGTTGGAGGCGATGAGTGCTTTTGAGCTTGAGATAGCGGGTGACTACCAGATGAACAACCGGGGAGAGGATGAAATTATGACCGGCGCGCAGCTCACGAGCATAGCGTTCGATGAGCCGTGAATCTGATCGGATGAGATAGTTCACGATATCCGTATCCAATAATTTGTTCAAAGTTCATCCTGAACAACGCGTAAGCGAAAAGGATGTTCTTTGCGGAATTGCTCGAACTCCTCCAGTACTTCGATCTCCTCCTCCGTGAGAGGAGTGTTCTTCCACTCTTCCAGCCATTCCAGGGTTTGTTTCACCTCGGGAGGAAGAGTCTCGTCTTCCAAATCAAGCTTGGGAAATGCGGTGAGTCGCACCTTACGTCCGGACAACTCTTCGGAGTGCTTCAGGATCTCTTCCCAGGTGCCCTCCAGTTCCAAAGTATCCCCATTCATCGTCATCACCTCCCTCTTCATTATACAAGTTTGTAAAACAACACAGGGGCGCGAGGATGATCCCCGCGCCCCTGTCGTGCCTTTCGCATTCCCCTGCCGGTGTGGACGTTACGCCGTGACCGCTTCCTTCGGCTCTTTCGGTTCGGCCTGCCCGGTTTGCCCGGCTTCTTTGAAGATGAGCTTTCCGTCGGAGTCGGCGTCCACGCGGATCACTCCCCCGTCGTGGAACTCCCCTTCGATCAGCTTCAGCGCCAGCGGGTTCTCGATCTCCCGCTGGATCGCCCGCTTCAGCGGTCGCGCCCCATACACCGGGTCGAACCCCGCCAAGGCCAGCTGCTCCTTCGCCTTCTCCGTCACCTCGATCTGAAGCCGCCGCTCCTCCAGCCGCTTCCGCAGCCTTCCGAGCTGGATCTCCACGATCTCCTTGATCTGATCGGCGCTGAGGCTGCTGAACAGGATGATGTCGTCCACCCGGTTCAGGAACTCCGGCCTGAAGTGCGCCCGCAGCGCGTCCATCACCCGACCTCGCGCCTCCTCGTCGTTCGAGCCGCCGAACTCCTGGAGATACTGGCTCCCGATGTTGCTGGTCATGATGACGACGGTGTTCTTGAAGTCCACCGTTCTCCCCTGTCCGTCGGTGAGCCGGCCGTCGTCGAGGATCTGCAACAGGACGTTGAACACGTCGGGGTGCGCCTTTTCGATCTCGTCGAGGAGGATCACGGAGTAAGGCCGCCGCCGCACGGCTTCGGTGAGCTGTCCGCCCTCCTCGTAGCCGACGTAGCCCGGAGGAGCGCCGACGAGCCGCGCGACCGTGTGCTTCTCCATGTACTCGCTCATGTCGAGCCGGATCATCGCCCGGTCGTCGTCGAACAGGAACTCCGCCAGGGCGCGGGCCAACTCGGTCTTCCCCACGCCCGTCGGGCCAAGGAATATGAACGAGCCGATGGGCCGGTTCGGGTCGCCCAAGCCCGCGCGCGCGCGGCGCACCGCGTTCGAGACCGCCTGGATCGCGTCGTCCTGCCCGACCACCCGCTTGTGCAGGTTGTCCTCCATCTTGAGGAGCTTCTGGAGCTCCCCTTCCAGCATGCGGGTGACGGGGATGCCGGTCCACTTGCTCACCACCTCGGCGATGTCCTCCTCGTCCACTTCGTCTTTGAGGAACTTCTGGTCCTTCTGAAGCTCTTCGAGGCGGGCGTTCTGCTCGGCGAGCTGCCGCTCCAGGTCGGTGAGCACGCCGTAGCGGAGCCGGGCCGCTTCGCCGAGGTTCCCCTCGCGCTCGGCCTTCTGCTCCTCCACGCGGGCCTGCTCGATCTGGTCCTTGGTCGCCTGGATCGCCCCGATCGCCTCTTTCTCCTGCTGCCAGTGGGCTTTCATCCCCTGAAGCTTCTCTTCGAGGTTGGCGATCTCGGCCTCCAGCTTCTCCAGCCGTTCCTTGCTCGCGGCGTCGTCTTCCTTCTTGAGGGCTTCCCGCTCGATCTCCAGCTGCCGCCGCCGCCGTTCGATCTCATCGATCTCGGTGGGCATGGAGTCGATCTCCATGCGGAGTCGGGAGGCGGATTCGTCGATCAGGTCGATGGCCTTGTCCGGCAGGAACCGGTCGGTGATGTAGCGGTGCGAGAGCGTCGCCGCGGCGACCAGCGCGTTGTCATTGATCTTCACGCCGTGGTGGACCTCCTACCGCTCCTTCAGGCCGCGCAGGATGGCGATCGAGTCGTCCACTGAGGGCAGGCCGACGAAGACGGGCTGGAAGCGCCGCTCCAGGGCCGGATCCTTCTCGACGTGCTTGCGGTACTCGTCCAGTGTCGTCGCGCCGACGCACCGCAATTCGCCCCGCGCGAGCATGGGCTTGAGGAGGTTGGCCGCGTCGACCGCGCCTTCCGCCGCCCCCGCCCCGACGATGGTGTGCATCTCGTCGATGAAGAGGATGATCTCCCCCTCGCTCTCCTGGATCTCCCGGAGGACGGCCTTCAGGCGGTCCTCGAACTC
>JAHWJO010000616.1 GCA_019348365.1 Armatimonadota bacterium
GCTTCGCTTTGGGGGCGTGATGAAGCTGCCCGCCCAGAATGCCGAGGTGATCGCTCGCCGCGCCTTCAGCGAAGGCTTTCGGGTTCAGGAGGGAGGCGAGAGCGGCCACGCCGATGCCGGTCGCGGCCTTGCCGAACAGCTGGCGGCGGGTGAGGAGGAGTTCGTGTTCTCTTCGCGGATCCATGAATCGCCTTTCCGGAGGTCTCAGAATCTATCGTCCCAGACCAGTTTATCATATTTGCCCGGTTTGGGCGACCCATGGATCAGGAGGGGGAGCCGAGGATGCGCCGCAAGCAACCCGCCCGCTCTTCAGCCGCCTGCTGCTCCTTCTGTAATGCCTCGACCAGCCGGACCGCCATCGAGTGGAAGTTCGCGTTGGGGTCGCCCTCCAGATCCTCGAAGAAGGCGGCGTTGGTGGCCTCGCAGCTCGCCTTCCAATCCTCCCGGATCGCGCTCGCGCCCTGCAAGACCCCCGCGATGTTCCCCACGATGCTCCCGATGGTGTCGCAGTCCCGCCCGAAGCTCGCCCCCTCGATGATCCCCTCGTTCACGTCGCCGTTCGTCAGGTGGAGGATCGCCGGGACCACCGGCACGAACTCCAGGCTGTTGCCGCTGAAAAACCGCTCTTTCTTCCAGCCGCGCTGGGGCCACGTCCAGTCGAGCATGCGCGCGTAGAACTTCTCCGCGAACTCGTCCACTGTCCCGCTCTCGCGGGCAAGATCCATCGTCAGCTCCAGCGCCCGTTTCATCTGGAAATCGCTGTGGGCGAACATCGCCGCGATGACGCTCTCGACCGTCGCATCGGGGAGGAAGGCCGCCGCCACCGCCGCCGCGACGGTTCCCGCCGCGTTCCGGTTCACGTCGTCCTGGTTGATGAACCCGATGTTGAAGCCGTCCTGGTAGGCCTGGGCCGGGTCCCCCGCGTTGATGATCCCGATGGGGGCCATCGCCATGGAGGCGCAGCCGCACGGGGGCGCACCCTTGCCGGAGTCCCACGGGTTCATCCCGATCCGCAGGCGGTCCATCGTCATGCTCTCGTTGAGCCAGAGGCGCTTGACGTTCACCTTTTCCAGCCAGACCTTCGCCATGTCGTCGGGGGTGATGCGCCCCCCCTTCTGCACGATGGCGTAGCAGATGTACTGCCGGTAGGTGCTGTCGTCGGTGACGGAGCCGGGGTCGCCGCCGCAGTAGCCGCCGTTGAACGGCCGCATTTCGGTGAGCCTGCCGTACTTCTCGCGGATCTCGGTGTAGTACCAGCCTTCGACGGGCGCGCCTAAAGCGTCCCCCGCCGCCCCGCCAATGAGGCAGCCGTACACCTGATCGAGGATGTCTTGCGCCATGGATGGGTGGATCTCCTGAGTGGGTGGATGGGTGGGTGTGTAGGTGGATGGATGGGACGCGGGCCTGCGGCACGCGGATGGGAACGGATGAACGCGGATAACCCCTGAAGTTCTGAAGATGGAGAATAGAAGATAGAAGATTGCAGGGGCGGTCTATCCTCTCTCCTCCATCTTCTATCCTCAAGGGGTTATCTGCTTCCCCGCCAGAGACTCTTGCTGTCTCTCCGACGATGGGGGAGCCGAAGACGTTTTTCTGTGGAGGGGGAGCGGGAAACCGCGTTGCGGGAAGGGATGTATGCCGGGCGCGGGGAATCGGCGTACCCTTTCACGATCTCCGCGCACTTCAGGCGGGTGACGGCGGCATACGCCCAGTGGTCTTTGGGAACGTCGGGAAAGCCGGGGCACTCCTGCGCGGAAGCGGGGTGCGTCCCGGCGGTGAGACACGCCATTCCAATGACGATGACGAGCGAAATCCTGGATATTCTCATGGGGTCCTCCTTCGGGCTACTCTGATATCATGGTATCCGGTACCCTGGGGATCGGCAAGGCGGGTCGTTGGCGGAGCCTGTCCTCCCTCACCGGCTCCCCTGACGGCAGCGTATATCTACATGGCAATAAAACAAAAGAAGTTTTAAAAAGTCGGAACCTGGAGCCGTTTCCGGTGTCTCTTCTCCTGAACAGCTGAATACCCTCATCGTCAGAGGGGAGTAGCAGGGCCGCTCATGATCAACGCATGAACCCATGAGCCGGCCTCGTCAGGATCGTCATTACGCGGGACCGTCATTCACGGCTCGCCGGTCCTGCCGCCGGGAGACCTTCCCGTTGCGAGACCTTTGCATGGACGGGTGCAAGCGACTTTGTCTCTTGCGCGTCCGCGAAGGTCTTTTTTGTTGCCGGTCAATTTCCGGCGCTTTTACCTTTGCGGATGACGTGATCGCTCCTGTCATCGGAGCCTTCCGATTCTCATCTCGTAAAGGAGTCCCTCCTTCTGATGTACTCTCCCCTCGTGTGGGCGTCGTTTATCGCCGCCATCCTCGTTCTGCTCGCCCTGGACCTGGGCGTCTTCCATCGAAAAAGCCACAAAGTCGAGTTCCGCGAAGCGGTGACCTGGAGCGTGATCTGGGTCAGCCTGGCCCTGGCGTTCAACTTCGGCCTCTACGTCTGTCAGGGCCCGAAGCCCGCGCTGGAGTTCTTCACCGGCTACCTCGTCGAATAGTGCGTCTCGGTGGGGGTGGGCGTGGTGGTGGTCGTGGTGGTGGGGGGGGGGGGCGGGGGGGGGGGGGGGGGGGGGGGGGGGGGGGGGGGGG
>JAHWJO010000617.1 GCA_019348365.1 Armatimonadota bacterium
ACCAGTTTAGCCTCGGAAGGGAGTTCCTTCAAAACTTTAGTGGTGATATACTAGCGACTTACCAGAACCAGTGTCCCCTCATACGCTTTAGGAATTCAGTCGTAATGGGATAGCCGGAGGCCGTTCCAATCACCGAATCTATGCCACACCGGGGACACAGAGCCGTCGTCCCTCTACCGTTTACCTCATCGACCCACTCCTCGACCGCTTTCGGAGAGAAGGTTTCCAAACAGAAGAAACAGCCGCAGAGTTCACTCTGTTCGATCTCGGTTCGGTGGTTGGCGGAGTGATGATGAGCTTCGATCTGTCCCGGCTCTGAGTTCATAAGACGGTGTTATAGAGGGATGCCGACTTCGCGGGTGTACTGGTGGAACCGCTCGATGAGGCGTTTCGTGACGGGGCCGGGCGTCCCATCCCCCAGGGTGCGCCCGTCGAGCTTCACCATCGGCACGACTTCGGCGGCGGTCCCCGTCAGGAGGGCTTCATCGGCGTTGTAGACATCGAAGAGGGTCATCATCCGCTCCTCCACCTCCATGCCCTGCTCCCGCGCCAGGTCCATCACGGCCTGGCGGGTGATGCCGGGGAGGATGCCGATGTAAACGGGCGGCGTGTACAGCCTTCCCTTCTCGATGATGAAGATATTATCGCCCGTCGCTTCGGCCACATAGCCGTCCGCCGTGAGCATCAGGCCTTCGTCCGCGCCGTACTGGTTCGCGAGGAACTTCGCCCAGATGTTGTTGATGTACTTGCCCGTGCTCTTGATGCGCGGGTCGATGGCGTCGGGCCGGGGCAGCCGCAGCGCCACCGTGACGACCTCCATCCCTTCCTCGTAGCAGGATCGCGGGTAGAGGGAGAGCGTGGATGCCGAGATGATCACCGTCGGCTCGCGTCCCTCGAACGATTTCGGGTCCAGGCCGAGGCCGACACCCCGCGTGACGGTGACGCGGATGTAGCCGTCCTCCAGCTCGTTGCGCCGTACGGTCTCCAGTACGTGCTCGTTGAACTGATCCGGCGTGTAGTGCTGCTCCAGCGGAATGAGGAAGGCGTGCGCCGAGGCGAACAGCCGCTCGACGTGCTCGCGGAGCTTGAACACCTTGCCCCCGTAGATCCGGATCCCCTCGAAGACCCCATCCCCGTAGAGCAGCCCGTGATCGAAGATGCTGACCTTCGCATCATCCGCGTTCATATAATCGCCGTTGTAGAAGATGATCACTCCCGTGCCTCTCCCTTCGCCGTCATCGGAATCGCTTTAACAGATTATACAGGAATTCGGGAGAAGGGAAACGGCTCCCAAAAGCAGGATCTTCTTCCCTTTCCGCTTCACGCCATCGTCGCTTAGGCGAGGAGAGATGAGAAGAGAGGGTGGAATGTTGTTCCAGCGGCTTCCTGTGCCAGGATGTCAGGCCTGTGGATTCGGCCCGGTTACGTTTGCCTCCCGTGGCGTGTCTAAAGAAGTGAAAGGAGAACGCGCCGAGATGACGGCTCCCCGGAACCCGACAGATCAGGATGAAACGCTGGTGCGGGCGTGCCTTCGTGGAGAGCCGGAGGCGTTCCACTCCCTCTTCGAGCGGTACCGGGAGCCGGTGTATCGCCTCGCGTACCGCATCACCGGGAGCGCGGACGAGGCCGAAGACGCCACTCAGGAGATCTTCGTCCACCTCTTCGAGCGGATCGGCTCGTTCCGCTTCGAGTCGGCGTTCTCCACCTGGCTCTATCGGATGGCGGTCCGTCAGTGCCTCAACCGCTGCCGCCGGCATCATGAGCCGGCAAGCCTGGACGAAGCGGAAGCGATTCCGTCAGCCGGAGAGGACGATCCCGTGGACCTGTGCCTCCGACGGGAACGGGAGGAACACGCGCTCCGGGCCGTCGCCGGGCTGCCGGAAAGCCTGAAATCCGTCTTCGTGCTCGTCGGGGTGGAGCGGATGCCCTACGCCGAGGTCGCGGCAATTCTGGACCTCTCGGTGGAAGCGGTGCGGATGCGGATGTCCCGGGCACGAAAGGAATTGAGTGCGCGCCTGATTCGGGAAGGGATGGCCCCATGAGATGTGATGAGAGCCGGGATCGGTTGTCGCCGCTGCTGGACCGGGAGGTGTCCGGGGAGGAGTTGGAGTCTCTCCGGCATCATCTGGAGGAGTGCCCCGCCTGCTGCCGCGAGCTGGCGTTGCTCTGCTGCGCGGACGCACAGGCGCTGGACGTGCCCTTCCCCGCGCCTGCGGGAGACCTGTGGGAGCGCGTTCGGAGCGCGGCGGGCCTCCCGGAGAGAAGGGCGACTCCGGAGGTTCCTGCGCTTGCCGACGGGGAAGTGCTCACCCCGGAAGAGGCGGCCCGCTTCCTTCGCGTGACGCTGGAAGCTTTGACGGAAACGGTCGACTCCCTGCCTCATTTCCGAATCGGGGGGCAGCTCCGGTTCCGCAAGCGCAGCCTGGAGGCATGGATGGAAATGCAGGAACGAAGCCCCGAAACGATGAGAGGGCCGAACGTCGCGGCGGGCTCCGGGGGTGAGGTGGTGGATTTCATGGCTGCCCGCGCCCGCCTGACCCGCATGGGGCGGATGTGAGGCGGATTTGAATAGGAATGGGGACGCGGTTTCAGATGTGTAGGCTTACGCACTGGGTCTCACTCATGCCTGTCATTCCGAGCGAAGC
>JAHWJO010000618.1 GCA_019348365.1 Armatimonadota bacterium
GCCGCTCAACAGGCTCAGGCGGCTTCGCGGATCAAGCTGCTGCGGTGGGAGTCGCGGTACATGCGGATCGGGCCGGAGCGGGCCTTCCTCTCCATGAAGGACCCTCAAAAGGCGATGATCCTGCTCTGGAAGGAACAGGCGACGACCCTGGGCCCGACGATCACCCGGTTCATCCGGCAGAGCGGCGTGCGCCTGGTCTCCGCGATCACGATCCCCGGCGCCCCCGTGGATCCCAACGCGATCAACGCCAACGAGTATCAGGTCCCCCTCGGGCAGGTTCAGGTGGTCGGCTCCTTCTCGAACATCAACCGGTTCCTGCGGCGGCTCGCCAGCGCCCCCCGGCTCATCCGGGTGAATAACGTGGAGCTGGCCGGGCAGAGCCCCAACATCACCGCGACCATCGACATGACGATGATCGTCCTGCCGCGCGACAGCGCCGCCTTCCAGCAGGTCCCGACCGCGACCGGAGATGCGGCGGCAGGCGGCGGCGCGGGATACGGCGGCTACCCCGGCGCGAGCGCGTATCCGGGCGCGAGCGAATACCCGGCGGGCGGGGGGGCGAACGGCGGCGGGGGCGGCGCGAACGGCGGCAGCTGAGTCCCGTCTCATCTCATGGCACCACAACAGGCGGTTCGGGGTCTTATGAATGGGGCCTTTCTTTCCGGAAAAGGATTGAAGGATCGCTGCATCGGGGGACTCTTATATAGAGAGAACGCCGTGTTAAGGATTTGATCTTCTCTCCGGTTCGGGAGCAATCTGATGGATATCTTGCAAAATAAAAAAGCGCTGGCGGGGGTCGTTGCCGGAGTGGTGATCGTCATGCTGCTGGTCTTCGTCGTCATCATGCCGATGATGGGAGGCGGCGGAGACGAAGGCTACGATGAACCGGCGACCGATGTCGCCGCCACGCCGGGAGACGTGCCGGCGGGCGAGTCGTCTTATCCCGGCGCCACAACGGATCCCACCATGGCGGCGGACCCCGGCGCGGCGGTCGCATCCGCCGGCGGCGCGGGGGGCAAAGCGCTGCCGCCCATCGAGCGGCCCCGCACCGACCCGTTCACGCCCATCGTCCGGCCTCCCTCTACTCGGACGGTGAGTCCGCGCCTGCGGCTGGAGCAGCAGGCCATGCGCGAGCTGGCCCAGATGCCTCCGCTCACCGCCTATAACGTCCGCCCGACGGCGGGGGCGGATACGGGCATCTTTACCGGTGGAGCGCCGGACGGCACCGCCCTGCCTCCCGACGAGGGGCAGGACACCACTCAGCGCCGCATGGCGGGCCTGGTGGTCGGCAGGAACGCCTACGCGATCCTGGAGATCGACGGCCAGACCGCCGTCGTGAAACCCGGCGACATCCTGCCCGATCTCTCCCGCGTCGAGCGGATCGAGCGGGACCGGATCATCCTGCGGCGGGGCAATCGGGCCATCGTGGTGCCGCTTTCCTCCAACCCCAACGCGGTGACCGGCGGCGGGGGCGGAGCGCCGACGGGTGGCGGCAATCCATATCGTCCCGGCGCCAGCGGTTATCCGGGAGCCAGCGGTTATCCGGGGGCGAGCGGGTATCGTCCCACTCCGTCGGCAGGCACTCGCCCGGGCGGCAGCTAGAGTTCGAGCCCGGTTCCGATTTCGGACGGAAGCTCGTCCTCTGAATCGCTGCCGGGCCGGAAAACACGGTTGATCTCTGGCCGGGCGGAAGCGGGTGTGAGTTCCGTCATCGGGAGGAACCTTCCCGCAAGAATGGAATAATAACCAGGGAGAGGGGGTTGCGTCGGGAGATACGATGAAGACCCCCTGTCCGTTTGATCGTTTTTGATGGATGATTTTTAGCCGGCTTTCCGTCAAAATGCAGGCCGACGCAACCGGCCGTAAACGCTCACTCGAACCGTTCACGCGGTATCGATGGATGTAAATCGAAGGATGTAAAAAGAACGAAAACGCTTCATAATCGGTTGAAGAGCGGCACATCAATGTGGGGGAATCGACTCGATCTCTCTACGGAGGTAGAAACCAGATGAATATACGAACCAGTCTCTGGGCGGTCACCGGGTTGAGCGTCACGCTCAGCGTTCCGGCCGCCCTGGCGCAGGTAGGGGCGCTTCCTCCCGCGAATCCGAACCCGGCGGGAGCCCCGACCGCTATGACCACCAGCCGGGTGCGCCAGGCGGACCGGGTGACTCTCGACCTTCGGGACGTTCCGATCCGTGACGCGCTGGATGCGCTCTTCCGGGGCCGCGAGGCCAGCTACTCCATCGATAACCAGGTGCTCCAGAACCCGGTCATGGTCAACGCGGCGATCCGCGATATGCCGTTCGATGCGGCGCTGAACACGATCCTCCGCTCGGCCGGGCTTCGCGCCCAGCGGGCGCAGGGAGGGATCTACAACATCACCCTCCGTCCCACGGCGGATCAGCTTCAACCGCCGGTCTCTCCCCTCCCGGAACCGACGATGGAAGTCGGCGGCACGCAGTCGCAGTCCATCGTCGCGAAGATTCCGCTCTTCCACGCGAGCCCTGAAATCGCGCAACTCCTGGGCGGAACCTTGATTCCCCCGGATGGCTCCAGCATGGGCGGCTTTGGCGGTGGCGGCGGCTTCGGCGGCGGCGGCGGCGGCTTCGGCGGCGGCGGCGGCGGCTTCGGCGGCGGCGG
>JAHWJO010000154.1 GCA_019348365.1 Armatimonadota bacterium
GGAGTCGCCGGAGGGCGACTTCGTGCCGTTGTTGCCGCGAATTCATTCGCCGGGAATCTATCTCCGGCGAAGGAACGTCGGGATATCCAGCTCGTTCTGGGTGTTCGTCGGTTCCGGCTTGCGAGACAGGCGGGCGGGAGCGGGTTCTTCCGCCGCCGTTTCCGGCGCGGGTGCGGCGGTTTCCGGCTGGGCTGTCGGCGGGGCCGGTGCCCGCGTGGGGCTGCCGGCCGCCGTTCCCGCGTTTTGAGCGGTTCGTCCTGTGGGTCCGTTCGCGCCCCCGGTCGGGTTCGTTCGGGGCTGGAACGCGGCAGAGGATTCGCTGGGGAGCTTCAAGCCCTCGTTGGCGGGAATCCGACCGCCCAGATAGGGCCGCCGGGGCTCGAACCCCGTTGCGAGGACGGTGATTCGGATTTCGCCCTCCATGTTCGGGTCCATCACCGTGCCGTAGATGAGGTTCAGGTTCTCGTCGTCGCTGGCGGCGGTCACCGTCTGCGCGGCCTCCACCACTTCCTGAAGGGTGAGGTCATGCCCGGCGGTGATGTTGAGCAGCACGCCCTTCGCGCCGTCGATGGTCGTCTCCAGCAGCGGGCTGGCGATGGCGGCCTGGGCGGCGGCGACAGCCCGGCCTTCGCCCGCCGCCATGCCGATGCCCATCAGGGCGCTGCCCGCGTTCTCCAGAATTGCCTTCACGTCCGCAAAGTCCAGGTTGATGAGACCCGGAACGGTGATGATGTCGGAGATGCCCTGCACGCCGTGGCGCAGGATATCATCCGCCGTTTTGAAGGCGTCGATCAGGGTGATCTTCTTATCGGCGGAATTGACGAGCCGGTCGTTCGGGATGGTGATCAGGGTATCCACCCGCTCTCGGAGTCCCGCCACGCCTTCCTCAGCGACGCGCTGCCGTTTCGCGCCTTCCCAGGAGAACGGCTTCGTGACGACGGCCACCGTCAGCGCGCCCAACTCCCGGGAGATTTCCGCTACGACCGGCGCAGCCCCGGTCCCGGTGCCGCCGCCCATGCCGGCGGTGATGAACACCAGGTCCGCGCCTTCCAACTGCTTGCGAATATCCTGCTTGCTCTCTTCCGCAGCCTCTCGCCCGACCTCGTGGTTGCCCCCGGCCCCCAGGCCCCGGGTCAGGTTATCCCCGATCTGGATCGCCTGGTCCGCCGGCGACAGGCTCAACACCTGCGCATCGGTGTTCATCACCATGAAACGGACGCCCGACAATCCGGCCTCGATAATCCGGTTAACTGCGTTGGAGCCGCCCCCGCCCACACCGACGACCCGGATATCTGCTCCCGGCCCGTACGGCGCTCCTCGTTGCATCAAAGTAACCCTCCCTCGTAGGTTGTTGATCTCTTGTAGTCCGTAATCGGACTGGAATTAAATTCAAGCTGGTTTCGAGCGGCGGCCCATTCTTAATGGTATAGTGGGTATGAGTGCTGGGGTCGAGCAGAACGACCGACCGCTCAGGTGCTGGCGTTGTCTACCGTTCTATTCTCCGGCCTTACGAATGGGCTCCTCCGAAGAATTTTAAGAAAAAATGAAGTGAAAAAAATAACGAGGCGGTGTCGCTTGCGCCCGGTGGGAGATGCCGCTGATTACCCTCGGGGATCGCCTTTGAAGACGCTCCGGACCACTTTTTTCAGCCAGCCGTTCATCGGGTTGAGGAGGTGCCCGTCTTCCTGGGAGACCTGCTCGTGGCGGCGGGCGGCGAGCATCACGAGACCGACGGCGGCGGCATACGGCGGTTTCGCCACCGAATCGGCCACCCCCCCGGCGCAGCGGGGGAGGCCGAGCCTCACCTCGGTCTCTTTCAACACGCGGTCCGCGACGACCAGGATGCCCGGAAGCTGGGCCGCCCCGCCCGTGATGACGAGGCCCGCCCTCGGTTTTCCCTTGCAGCCCTCCGCGATCTCTTTGCCGATCAACTCGAACAGCTCTTCCACGCGCGCTTCCAGAATCTCGGCCAGCACCTTCCGGGGCAGCGGCGTCGGTTCCTCGGAATTGATTCGGTGGACCAGAACGTCCTCGGATTCCGGCACGTTCTCGGTGAGCGCCGTCCCGTATTCGAGCTTGAGGCGTTCCGCTTCCTCTTCACTGACCGTCAGGCCGACGGAGAGGTCGTGGGTCATGTGCCAGCCCCCGACCGGGATGACGGCGGAGTGGCAGACGCTCCCCTTCTGGAACACCGCCAGGTCGGTCGTCCCACCCCCGATATCCACCAGGGCGACGCCCATCTCCCGCTCGTCCGGAGAGAGCACCGCTTCGGCGGCGGCCAGCGATTCCAGGACGATGCCGTCCTCCTCCACGGCCAGGCCCGCGCGCTCGACCGACTTGATGATGTTCTCGACGTAGCTCCGCGCGCCCGTCACGACGTGCGCTTCGACTTCGAGGCGGCTGCCGACCATCCCGACGGGCTGCCGGATGCCGTTCTGCCCGTCCACGGTGTAGTGACTCGGCTCGGCGTGGAGGATCTGTCGGTCCGGCGGGCAGAGGATGACCTTCGCCTGCTTGAGAGCGCGGTCGCGGTCCAACTCCGAGATCTCGTCTCCCGGATGCTCGACGGAGACGTTGCCCCGCGTGTTCATCGAGGCGATGTGCTCGCCGGTGATGCCCACGGTCACGGTGCGGATCTCCACCTGCGCCTGCCGCGCGGCCTTCTCGACGCTCTCGCGGATGCTCTTGGTCGTCGCCACGAGGTCCACCACCGCGCCTTTTTTGAGGCCGTGGCAGGGGGTCACCCCGACTCCCGTCAGCTCCACCGATCCGCCCGGACCGGCTTCCCCGACGATCGCGCAAGTTTTCGTGGTGCCGACATCGAGGCCGACGACGATTTCACCCGGCACTTAAGGCGCCTCCACAGGAGAAAGGATCATTTGAACTGGAACGATTTTCCATCTCGCTTAACCGACTTTACCGATGTATTCGACAACGTTTTGATCTGTATCTTCCGGGCTGCCAACCGCTGACTTCTCCTCCGCTGAATCCGGTTCGGATTCGGGGGTCGATTCGGCTCCGGTGAGATCCGCCTGCTTCATGCGATCTTCACCCCCATCTATGGGAACGACACCTTGGTCCAAAGGACGGGATTCCACCGATTGGACGGTATCCACCGGCGAGTTCAACGGCGTACGAAGGCCGTCATCCGGTGCGGCAAGGGACGTTCGGGTGGGATCTGCTACAGGGCTCTGCCGCGTCTGCGCCCGGCCCAGCATGTAGCGCCGGATGAGGGACAGGTTGAGGAAGATGCGCCACCCCAGCACCACCACCGCCGCCAGGTACAGGTCCGGCACGCCGATCTGATCCCCGAAGTAGGCGAGCAGCGCCGCCATGACGGTATTGACGAAGAAGCCGGAGATGAAGATGTCACTCTTGAAGCGGCCTTCGAGCCCGGAGCGGATTCCCCCCAGGATCGTATCGATTCCGGCGATGGTCGCGAGGGAGAGGTAGCTGGCGTACTCGTTCGGGATGGTGACGTTGTTGAACCAGATGAGATAGAACCCGATGAGAAAGCCGACGACGGGGAGCCAGATCACGTTACGCCTCCGTTACTGCGCGGTGGGTCCGGCAGTAAGCGCCGGCTTTTCCGCAGCGGTGAGCGCCGGGGCTTCGGGTGCGTTCAGCGCCGTCTTTCCGGCGGTGGGCGCTTCGGCGACCGGTTTGGCGTAATCGTACATGGTGGGACCGTCGTAGGCGGGGATCTCCAACCGATCCCTCCGCTTGATCGTCACCATATTATACGCGAGCAATTGCTGTTGGTCCAGATATCCGCCCGGAAGTTTCAGGCCGCCTTCCAGATCTCTCGCGGAGCCGATGGCGGTGATGGTGTACGGCGCGGCGCCCCCGGAGGCTTTGCCGTTGATGAAAACGACGGGGCCGACGCAGCGGATGGCGGTGGTGGCGATGACTCGCTGCCCGTTCACGGCGATGGCCTCCGCCCCCGCCTGTTTCAACTCGTTGACGACTCCGACGATATCCTGATCGTGGACCATGAAATTCGAGAGTTGGTCCTGGAAGGAGGCGCCCTGATCGGTCCCGCCGGAGAGCTGCTTCGCGAACTCTTTTGCTTTCGGGGAATCGTTGAGGATGACCTCGACGCCGGGGCCGGCCATGGGGGTCAGGCCCGCTAGGGTCTTCATCTCCTGAAGCTGCTTGTGGAGGACGTTGACCTGAAGCCGCCCGGAGTCGCTCTGCGCGGAAGCCTTGACGGCGTTCTCCAGCTTGGTCACGTCATCCCGGAGCTTGATGATCTGCTTCTCGGAATCTTTGTTCACCTGCTCCAGCTCGAAGTACCGCCGGGCGAGCGCGCTGTAGCGCGGCGGCAGGCCCTTGGACGTGATGGTGTGCAGCGTCCGAAGCGACAGCGCCAGGAGCACGACCAGCAGGACGCTCAGAAGGGTGACCTGCCACATCCACCCCTTTTTGGCGCGGGGTGCGGGCGGTTAAGAGGGTGTAGCCGTAGTGGGTGAAACGATGCTCATCCTGCTCCATGGAGGCGAGAAAAATGCGGGGGTGACGGAAGACCGGAAGCAGGCAGCAGCCAGGTGGATGACGGAGCGCAGGTGAGCGACGGACTCTGGCTCCAGGAGCGAGCCAGAGTCCTCTTTCGCCCGGTGTCCCCTCATCCTGCCCGCCCTATATCGTCCCCGAAGCGGAAGACTCGGAGGCGTTTTTAGGCATCAGGGCGGGCGCTTCGGGGGCGCTCAGGTCCACGTACTCGGCCTTCTCAAGCAGGCGAGGATGAGTATCCAGGAGACTCTTGAGAAGCTGTATTTTCCGATTCAGGCCTTCCGGTTGACCTAAACGGGCGCTGAAATCACCTCTATTTAAGCAGAGATTGAGGTGAGAATCAACCCACAAAGCGCCTCCGCCGGCAATCAAGCCCTTCATCGCCGGGAGGGCTTTCACCCCGGCAACGAACGCGGGAGTCTTGAGCGGCTGCCCCAGCGTGAAGACGGGGGCGGGCTGCAATCGCAGCACCGGCAGCTTGTGTCCCACCTCATCCAGCTTGGCGTAGGGTACGCCCGTCTCATCGACGAGATAATAGTTCGATCCGGCGGCCAGAAGGAGCGCGGGACGGCGCTCTTCCACCCGGATCACCATGCGGTTCGGGAAGCGGCGATGGATCTCCACGCTCTGCACGCGGGGGATCCGGGCCACCTTCACCGCCTTTTTATGGGACCGCTCTAGGAAGATGTTCGTTCCCCTTGGAATTCCGGCGGCCTGGAGGATCTGGCGGGCGGGCACCTTCCGGTTCCCCTCCACCTCCACCGACCGGATCGCAAAACGCGGGGAGGTGAGCCCGGCGTAGACCCCCTGCGCGACCAATCCCAGGCAGAGAGCCCAGAAGATCAGGGGGACGAGGTTGCGGCGCTTTCGGTTGGGCCGGGGCTTCACCCGGCGGGCGCTGCGGTCGGAACGGGGGCGGCGGCTCATCGGTCCTCCAGGGCCAGTTCGATCAGGCGGTCACAGAGTTGGGAGTAGGTGATTCCGGCGGCGGCGGCGGCCTTGGGCACGAGGCTCGTGGCGGTCATGCCGGGGATGGTGTTGACCTCCAGCACCCAGATGCCTTCGGTATCCATGATCATGTCCACCCGCGAGACGCCCCGGCAGCCGAGGAGCTTGTGAGCGCGGAGGGCGTAATCAGCGGCGAGTTTCGCTTGCTGCGGGTCGATCCGGGCCGGGATGTGAAATTCGGTGTGGCCGGGGGTGTACTTGGCTTCGAAATCGTAGAAATCCCGCTTCGGAGCGATCTCGATGACCGGGAGCGTCTTCGGGTCGCGGTTGCCGAGCACGGCGACGGTGATCTCGGTGCCCCGGATGTACTTCTCCAGGAGCGCCTCGCCGTCGTACTTCAGGGCGAGCTCGACCGCTGGCTTGAGCCCCTCCTTCTCCTGCACGATGGTCATGCCGAAGGAGGAGCCCTGCTGGTTCGGCTTCACGACGATGGGCAGCGCGAAGTAATCCGCGACGTAGGGCGCTTTCTCCGGGTCGTCCAGCACAATGAACGGCGGCGTGGGGATCCCCTCCGACTTGAAGAGGCGCTTCGTCATCGCCTTGTTCATCGCCAGGGCGGAGGTCAACACGCCGGACCCCGTGTAGGGCACGTTCAGCAGCTCCAGCATCCCCTGCACCGTGCCGTCCTCGCCGTACTTGCCGTGAAGCGCCATGAACACTACGTCGGGGTGGCTCTGCTTCTGGAGCACGGCGTTGAGGAGGGTGCCCTGCGGCTGAACGGACGTATTGGGCGTTGGGTGTTGGGCATCGGGCGTTGGGTGTTGAGCGTTGGGTGAGGGAGATTCACCGCTTCCGTTTGAGTTCAGGATCGGCGCTTCCGTGCCGCCGGTGTCGAGGGCGACGGCCTCGTACCGCTCCGGGTCGAGGGCATGGATGATCCCCGTGCCGGTCTTGAGCGAAATCTCCCGCTCCTCCGAGCGGCCCCCCATCAGTACGGCGACCTTCAGCTTTCCCAATCCATCGCTCCCATCAGTTGCACTTCCGGCTCCAGCCGGATGCCGGAAACGTCCTCCACCCGCGCCCGCACCCGCTTCATCAGGCGGATCACGTCGGCGGCGGCGGCCCCGCCGTGGTTGACGATAAAATTGCCGTGTACCGTCGAGACTTCCGCCCCGCCTTCGCGCATCCCCTTGCACCCCGCCTCGTCCACCAGCCGTCCGGCGGCGTGGGGCTTCGGGTTCTTCCAGATGCACCCGGCGTTTGGGATCTTCAGGGGCTGGGTCTCGTGGCGGTGAACGTCCAGCTTCTCCATTTCCGCTCTCACGGCCTCTGGATCGCCGGGGAGGAGGCGCAGCCGGACGGAGACGACCATCTCCCCGCGTTCCTTCAATTGGCTGCTGCGATAGCCGAGGCCCAGGTACTCGCGGGGGACGGTGAGCAAAGTGCCGTCGGGCTGCATGATCTCCGCTTCGATGAGGTGATCCCCGAACTCGCCGTGCGGAGTCCCCGCGTTCATCACCAGCGCTCCCCCGACCGCGCCGGGGACGCCGACCACGCCTTCCATCCCGGCCAGGCCCCGGTCGGCGACGCGGCGGAGGAAGGAGACCAGCGGCAGCCCCGCCTCGGCGATCACGTCGTTCCCCTCGAACCGGAGGGCTTTCAGGCGGTTGAGGCGGATCACCAGCCCGCGCACGCCTTCATCGGAGATGAGGAGGTTGCTGCCGCCGCCCAACACGGTTATCGGCAGGTCGCGGTCCCGCGCCCAGAGGAGCAACCGGGCGAGGTCGTCGCGGTCCTGCGGCTCGGCATACCCATCCGCCGGCCCCCCGATCCGGAAGGTCGTGTAGCGGCCCAGCGGCTCATCCCGCTTGAACCTGCCGGTGAATCCTTCGGGAGGAGCATCTGATTTTGGATTTTGGATTTTGGATTTTGGATTGGCCCTCACCCCCGGCCCCTCTCCCAATTCTGGGAGAGGGGAGCCCAACGTACAGGGTACCGGCTTTGGCCCCTCTTCCTCTGGGAGAGGGGTGGCCGGAGGCCGGGGTGAGGGAGACTCCTGACTCACAGACGGCCCAGAGGGGGTCAAGGGGGAGAATGCGGCGCTCATACACTGTCTCCCGGTACGGGTCCGATTCGCGCGCCGATCTCGCGGGCCGTCTCGGTGATGTCCCCGGCCCCGAGGCAGACGATCACGTCCCCCGGCGCAGCGAGGGTGAGGGCGCGCTGAACGGCCCGCTCGTGGGCGCCGACGAACTCGGTGGTAGCGTCGGGGCGAACGTCCTCCGCGCGTTCGGCGAGGAGCATCCCGGTCACGCCCTCGATGGGCTGCTCGCGAGCGGCGTAGATCTCCATGATCATCACGTAGTCCGCCGCCTCGAACGCATGGGCGAAGTCGTCGAGAAGCTGCTGGGTGCGGGAGTAGAGGTGCGGCTGGAACACCGCGATGATTCGTGCGGGCTGCATGGATTCACGGATGGCGGAGAGGGTCGCGCGGATTTCGGTGGGGTGGTGGGCGTAATCGTCGTACACCCGGATGCCGCCCCCTTCCCCGACGAGCTCCAACCGCCGCCCCGTGCCCCGGAAGGCGGACACCGCTTTCGCCGCCGCCTCCCACGAGACGCCCAGGCAGTGCGCCGCCGCGATCGCGCCCATGGAGTTCAGGACGTTGTGCCGCCCGGCGACCGACAGCCGTACGGGATGGGCCTCCCCCTCCGGCGTGTGCAGAAGATACTCGATCCCCCCGCTGCCGGGCTGAACCCCGGTGGCGTAGAGGTCGCTGGAGTCGTCCCAGCCATAAGTGAGCGTCCGGCCCGGGTATGCCGCCATCAGCGCCCGCACGTTCTCGTCCTCGCCGCAGCCGATCACGGCCCCGTCCGGGCGCACCTGCCCGATGAACTGCCGGAAGCTCTGCATGAGGCGGTCGAGGGTGCCGTAGTAATCGAGGTGGTCGGCTTCGACGTTGGTGAGGAGGGCGAGGGCGGGATGGACGCTGAGGAACGAGTCGTACGCCTCACAGACCTCCGCCACCACGAGATCGGGATCGCCGGCGCGGGCGTTCCCGCCGATCTGCGGCAGGTCCGCGCCGAGGAGGATCGTGGGATCCATCCCCGCCTGAAGGAGAAGCGAGGAGAGCATGCCGGAGGTGGTGGACTTGCCGTGCGTGCCCGTGACGGCGACGCTCCGGGGGGCCTGCATGATCCGCCCCAGCAGCTCGGCGCGCGTGAGGATGGGGATCTCCCGCTCCCGCGCTTTTTTGACTTCCGGGTTGGCCTCCGGCACCGCCGCCGAGACGACGAGGCAGTCCGCGCCGTTCAGGTTCTCGGCCCGGTGGCCGACGAACACCTTCGCCCCCCGGCTCTGAAGCTCGCCCAGGACGGGGCTCTCCTTCGCGTCGGAGCCGGAGACCGTATCGCCCCGCGCGAGGAGGATCCGGGCGAGCGCGCTCATCCCCGCGCCCCCCACGCCCACCAGATGATAGGATGACTTCTTCACAACCCCTCCCACTATCATAGGACTTACGCAAAAACAAGGGCCGAATCGTAGTGCCCGCGTCTCGCGGGCACGCCGCCGGGACGGCGGCGCTACGTTTCCCTCTCTGCGTAAGTCCTGTATCAGTCTCGGAGTCTTGATTCGGTGAGTCTGGAGTCGCCCTCACCCCCGCGCTTCGCGCTGGCCCTCTCCCAAGGGGAGAGGGAT
>JAHWJO010000619.1 GCA_019348365.1 Armatimonadota bacterium
GTCTTCTTCTTTGCCCTTTTACTCCTCTCTCCTTCGAGTAATGAAATTACCCTGTCCGGCAGTAGCCGTTTACCTTGACTTCGCTTCCGGGGTGTGCTACAGTTCGGGTAACTCAGTTTTCACACCGGCTGTGAAGAGGAGGAGTAGGCGGGCCCGTCGAACCCCAGAGAGTCGCGCATGGTGAGAAGCGATGCCGACCCCCGCCGAACCGTCGCCTCGGAGCCAAAACGGTGAATCCCGGTGGTCAGTGGCCGGGGGCCAGTGATCGGTGAAGTCTTCGGTCCAGCGGATCTCCATCCGTGTTGCCGAAACCCTCTCCGAACACCGATCCCTGCACACCGCCCCCCACAGTAATCGTTTTCGGGCTGCGCCCGTTATCGCGCATGAAAGCGGCCGCACGGACAAAGACAAAAGAAGTGAAATGTAAAAAGAGGGGCAGGATCTTCTTTTTTACTTTTATCTTTTCGCTTTTTACTTTTTGTTGTGCGGCAAGCGGGGTGGTACCGCGGCAGGTTGATTTGTGAACCTCTCGTCCCTGTTCTCTCACACGATCGTGTGCTGGAGAAGGGCGGGAGGTTTTTTGTTTTCCCCTTTCGGCGATCCGCTTCAACGCTCGGTGGCGGACTGCCGATATTCATTCCGATCCTCGTCACAGGGGATTTCTAAATTCCTTCTAAGCTCACCCGTCATTCTTTACCGTTGATTCCAGCGGATAGATATAGCTTTTAACAGATCGCCGGCGGCTGGAAGCCCAGCACGGAAAGCCGCCAGCCAGGAGGCCCAACATCATGCAGAGAAAAGGCGCCGAAGCCCTCATCGATTCCCTGAAGCAGCAGGGGGTGGAGCTGGTCTTCGGATATCCGGGCGGGGCGGCCCTGCCCATCTACGATGCGATCTTCAGCGCCGAGGGGATCCGCCACATCCTCGTGCGGCACGAACAGGGCGCGGCCCACGCCGCCGAAGGCTACGCGAAAGTCACCGGCAAGGTCGGGTGCTGCCTCGCGACCTCCGGCCCCGGCGCGACGAACCTCATCACCGGCATCACGGACGCCATGATGGACTCCGTCCCGCTCGTCGCGATCACCGGGCAGGTCCCCACCAGCGCCATCGGCACCGACGCCTTCCAGGAGGCCGACGTGTACGGCATGACCCTGCCGATCACCAAGCACAACTACCTCATCAAGGACGCGAACGAGGTCGCCCGCGTGGTGGCGGAGGCGTTCCACATCGCGAAGACGGGGCGACCCGGCCCGGTCCTCATCGATATGCCGCGCGACGTGTCCCAGGCCCTCATCGACTACCAGCCGGTGACGGAGGTGAATCTCCGCAGTTACCACCCCGCCTACGAGCCGGACCCCGCGCAGATCGAGAAGGCGGCGGAGCTGATCGCGAAAGCGCAACGGCCCGTCCTTTACGCGGGCGGCGGCGTGGTGAACTCCGGCGCGGCGGCAGAGCTGGTGAAGCTCGCGGAGAAGACGAACATCCCCGTCACCTACACCCTCATGGGCAAAGGCGCGATGCCGGACACCCACCCGCTCTGCCTCCACATGCTCGGCATGCACGGCACGGCCTACGCGAACCTCGCCGTCCACAACTGCGACCTCCTGATCGCGGTGGGGGCGCGGTTCGACGACCGCGTGACGGGCAAGATCGACGCCTTCGTGCCGTACGCCAAGATCGTCCACATCGACATCGACCCGGCGGAGATGGGCAAGGTCAAGGCCCCGCTGGTCCCCGTGGTGGGCGATTGCAAGCGGGTATTGCAGCAGCTCAACGAGGCGGTGGCGGCGAAACCCGGCGCGCACGAGGCGTGGCACCGTCAGGTCCAGAACTGGAAGAGCGAATTCCCGCTCATCTACCCCGAAGGCGGCGACGGGGAGTTCCGCGCCGAGTACGTCATCGACCGGATCAGCGAGCTCACCGGCGGGAACGCGATCATGACGACCGACGTGGGCCAGCACCAGATGTGGGCCGCGCAGTTCTACCGCACGAACAAGATCCGCCAGTGGGTGACCTCCGGCGGCCTGGGCACGATGGGCGTCGGCTTGCCGTTCGCCATCGGGGCGCAGTTCGGTCGGCCCGACGAGGAGGTCTGGTGCGTGACCGGCGACGGCAGCATCCAGATGTGCATCCAGGAGATGATGACAGCCGTGGTGGAGAAGCTGCCGATCAAGATCGCGATCATCAACAACGCGTATCTCGGGATGGTGCGGCAGTGGCAGGAGATGTTCTACTCCAACCGCTACAGCGAGGTGGACCTGGCGGCCAGCCCCGACTTCGTGAAGCTGGCGGAGGCCTACGGCGCGGTCGGCATCGCCTGCGAGCGCCCGGAAGACGTGGACGACGCCATCGCGAAAGCCCGCGAGATCACCGACCGGCCCGTGATGGTGGACTTCCGCGTGACCCGCGAGGACAACGTCTTCCCGATGATCCCCTCCGGCCAGACGATCAACGAGATGATGGTTCGCAAGGGCCTCTCGGCGGAGCTGGCGAAGGACATCATCGGCCAGGACCTCAACCCGGAGGAGATCTCCGCCTCCGAAACGCCATCTTATACGGGAAAGACCTGAGGAAATTGGGAAATTGGGGAGTCGGGCAATTAGGAGCACTACACACTACGGCAACGGCCACCTCCCTACCT
>JAHWJO010000620.1 GCA_019348365.1 Armatimonadota bacterium
ATCCAGGACCGTCACGCCCCCCGGCGCGATCGCCCCGATGCCCAGCTCCGGCTGCACGGGCGCGCCGAGCTTGCGGGCGACGATGACATCGAGCGGGGCGTTCAGGCGGCGCGCGACTTCATAAGCGACGACGACCCCGCCGCGCGGCAAGCCGAAAACAAACGGGTCTGACTCCTGATACGAGGCCAATTTCTCCGCCAGTTGGCGTCCGGCGTCCGAACGATCTGAGAATATCTGTGGATAAGACACGGCAAAGTAAGCGGGATTCATACTCTTCTCCTTTCCGATACGAAGATGCCGTTCTCAAGGAGAGGTTTTTAAGAGTGTGGGGCGGTGGCTACCGCCCCGATGACTGAACGGGGATAAAATGCGCCTATGGAGCGTCTTTCAGGCATTCAACCAATGAAAGACGCCCCATTGATTGCAGAGATCTCTTTCCCCATCCAGAACCATGGATCAATGGTCGTGACCCTCGTGGCCGTCTGCTGCAGCGCCGGCTCCCTCGCTGTCCTGGCCCCTCGGAGCGCCCGGATTCCCTCCGTTGTTCCCTCCTCGGTCGATCCCGAAGTTCGCCCCCGGAGGCGATTTCGTGCCGGTGCGAACGGCCTCGGTGTTCGCGAGCCGCCGGGCAGCGTTGAGATGGGTGCGGAGCGTGGGGAGCGTCTGCATGGCGTAGGCGCGGACCTGATAATCCCCGCTCCGTGCCGCATGGTTCTCGAAGAGCCGTATGGCATCCTGATGGCCCTTGACCATCGCGTTCATGAACGCGCGGTCGAAGTCGGCGCCGGAGAGCTTCGCCAGGCGGTTGGCGAGCGCCCGGTGCTTATGGTCCGTGTTGTTGGGAAGGTTCACGCGCTCATTCGCGGCCACTCGCTTGAGCGCCATATTCGCGCGGCTGTGATCGGTGATCATCATCTGCGCGTAATCGCGAACATGGGCGTTGACAGCACGGGTGAGGGCGAGCTGCCCGGCCTGTACCTCTCCGATGTTGATATGGGCGGCTTTGACCATGAAGGTGCGGTCCGGGGCGCCGGCTCGCCGGACCGAAGAGCGCCGGGCCGCATCCGCCGTGCCGAAGGAAATCAGCAGGGCCAATGCCGCAAGCAGCGCCCCCAGGGGGTATCGCGTGTGCATGGTATGTCTCTCCTTGTCGATGAGGATAAGGGACCTCTTAGGAGTTCATACCCACTTCAGGGGAAAGTCTCTACATGGAGAGAATTATTGTGTCATGAGCGTACGACACACCCCTGGAGATGCCAATTCAAACCGGGCCGCCTCCAGTGAAGTCATGAGAGGCCTGGTTTAGGACTTACGGATCGGTCTGGAAGAATCTGTCATCCTGAGCGAAGCGAAGGATCTGCGTTTCATCCATGGCGTACGGGAGTATGCAAGAGTACACAAGCATACACGTAGATCCTTCGCTTCGCTCAGGATGACTAAGGGTAATTTGTTTTGCATAAGTCCTGAGCTTTTAGAATCATGGAAATATGGAGTTGAACGGAGCACAGGAACGAGATGAAACCCTCAAAATCTCAGACTCCCAGCCAGGGAGGAGAGTCCCTTCCACAACGCTTCAAACCGGTCAGCGAGGCGGATCTGAGGCGATGGACCGATGAAGGAAGCATCAGCCGGGGAGTCGGCTATTTCCGTTCCGGCCATCTTTTCGATCCGGTCCTGCGCGGGAATACGCTCCGCGCCCGTTGCGCGGGTTCGAGCGGCGGTCCTTATACCCTGGAAGCAACGCTCGTTCCGGAAACCGATTCGGGGACGGAACCGCTCGCCCATTGGGAGTGCAACTGCCCGCGCGGCGGCTTCTGCAAGCACCTCGTGGCGCTCCTTCTCGCGTGGATCCGCACCCCGGAGGCGTTCGACGAGCGCCCGGAGATCATGGACCTGCTGAAGGACCGGAGCCGCGACGAGCTGATCGCCCTGGTGCAGAAGATGCTTCAGCGCGCCCCGGAGCTGGAAACCCTGCTGGATGTCTTCGCCCTGAAGCAGGGGGATTCCGGGCCGGGCGGGAGAGTCACCGTCAACCCCACAGCCATTCGGAAGCAGGCCCGATCCGTCATGGCGTCTTTCGATTACGAGTGGGACTCCGCCCCCGGCATCGCGCGGGATCTGGAGGAGATCCGGAAACTCGCGGACGGGTACGCCCTGGCGGAACGCTGGGCGGATGCGGCGGTGATCTACGCCGTCATTGCCGAGGAAGCCCTGGAGGGCTACGAAGAGACGGGGGACGAAGGCGACATCGCCGAGGTCATCAGCGAGTCCATCGACGGCCTGGCGATGTGTCTGGAGGTGCAGGAAAGCCTCGATCCGTCGAACCGGATGGATCCCTCGACGCGCCAACCGCTGATCCAATCGCTGTACGGCCTCTGGAGGGATGAGGATTACGGCATCGACCCCGCATCCGACATCCCGGAGATCCTCGCCGGGCAGACGACGGAGGAAGAAAGGCGAGAGATCGAGCGCTGGGCGAGGTCGGACATCGCCTCCAGACGCAGCGAATGGCGGAATCTCCGGCTCGTTCGGCTTCTGATCCGGCTGAAGGCCGCTGCCGGACTGTCGGACGAGGAGCTTTTCGAGGAGTACCGGACCGCCGGGCTTTACAAGGACCTGACCGGCCTGCTGCTGGAGA
>JAHWJO010000621.1 GCA_019348365.1 Armatimonadota bacterium
GCGTTGGGCGTTGGGCGTTGGGCGTTGGGCGTTGGGCGTTGGGCGTTGGGCGTTGGGCGCTGGGCGTTGGGCAACGAGTAAGCGTCTCGATTTTTTTCGGGAGGACGGTTCCTTCCGTTTCTTGCGACAGGGGCCGTCCATCGCCTGCCCTCACGTCTGATGCTCAACGCCCAGTGCCCAACGCTCAACGCTTGTATAAAAAAAGCCGCTGCCCGGCGGGGGGCGCGGCAAAAGGCGGGCCCGCTTCCCTACGCCGGTATCCAGCCGGATCAGGTTCTAAGGGTCTCTCTCAGCCCATCTGTGATTCCTGATGGGCACCCCTAGCGGCACACCTCGACTAGCAGCAAAGGTGTCATGGAAAGTGTAGCAAGGCCGACATCGGTTTTCAATCGGAGGCGTTCAACCGATGATCGGGGCCTCAGACGAGAGTAGACCGCGAGGACGAAGGATGATGCTACCCTTATTGCGGGTTGCTTCCTCCCCTGGAGATCCCGCGTCCCCGCGACCTGCTCTCGTTTTCATCCGGTTTGGTGAAGCTGTTCCACAGGAGAATCTTCATTACTGTGAAAAGGGTTCCCCTGACCGGGTTGATCTTCCTTACGAGGGTTTCTGATCCCAATCCACCGAAAGAGATCACCTGTGAAATGTTACCCTCCCGATCCATACCGTATGGTAGCCTTCTTATCCGTCCTCCTATATCCCCCTCCCTCGTGACGCTCTTGGCAGAAGGGGGTCCCCGAGAAGAAAGCACGCCGGAAGGAAGAGCGTTCCTGCAAGGAGAAATAGAAGCAGAGAAGGAGGAACCACGCACTCCATGGGTACATGAGAGGGTCGGAATCGTTTCCAATTTTGAGAAAGTGGTCTGACCGGGAAACCACGTTTAATCGAGAGGGACCCAGAGGACCCAGAGGCCTCATCCGACCCTCATCTCACCCCTATCGCTGTCTGTCCGAAGCCGTTTTACGCCGAATCGCCGAATGGACCGCCGATCACGAGCTGGCGCTCAGGCGATTCGGAGAGGGTTCTGGGTGGCGACCCACAGGAACGCCTGGTACACCGCGCTGATCCCGACGAGACTGTAGACGAGACGGCTCAAAGCGGACATCTCGCCGAAGAGCGCAGCGACCAGATCAACGCAAATACCCCGACCAGGCCCCGATTCAGCGCTCCCACTAAGACGAGGGCGCCGGTGATCGCATTCAGTACTTTCATGAACTTCTCCCTTCAAACCGCTGCATAGGGAATCATCTACTGTCGTGGCGGTTCCGCAGGGAGGACACCCAGACGTGACTTATTTTTGACGACCTATTGTCTATGTTATGTTATTCATCTGAAGCTTTATCGATCATCCAAGATCTTGATGGCGGTTACACTCTCATCAGCTACTGTTTCGGTCTTATATGCCTATTTTTCCTGTTTTATGTGAGCAGAATAAAAAGTTTTGCCATCTATTAAGCCCGATTCATCTTTTAGCCTGTCACACATTATAAGATTTCCTGCATGTACTATTTGACATGACTTAGACAGTTTACTACTATGAATGATGAGATGTCCAGCCCACCGTTCCCGGAAGACACTCCCTACACGATGAAAGCCGTCGCGCAGAAGACGGGCCTTTCCCCTCACGTCATCCGGGTCTGGGAGAAGCGCTACGGGGCGGTCCAGCCCCGCCGTACCCAGACGAACCGGCGGCTCTATTCCGAGGCGGATGTCGAACGCCTTCGGCTCCTCCGCCAGGCCACCCTCGCGGGGCATGGGATCGGCCAGATCGCCCAACTCCCGACCGACAAGCTCCATGCCCTCGTCCCCACCGGTTACGAGAGCCCGTCCCCCTCGCGCGAGTCTTCCGGGGATCCCCGCCAGGTCTTCGACGGATGCATCCGGGCTGCCACGGATCTGGATTCCCCCACGCTCGAAGGCATCCTCCACCAGGCATCGGTTTCCCTCAGTCGTCCAGTGTTGTTGGAAGAAGTCCTCATGCCGGTCATGCACCGGGTCGGGGAGCTCTGGCGGGAGGGGGCGCTGCGGGTCGCCCACGAGCATATGACCTCCGCAATTGTCCGCACTTTCCTCGGCACGCTGGGCGGCGCCTATGAACCATCGCTCCACGCGCCCAGTCTCATCGTCGCCACCCCGCCGGGCCAGCTTCATGAGCTGGGCGCGCTCGCGGTCGCCGCAACGGCGGCTTCGGAGGGATGGCGGGTCACCTACCTCGGCCCGAGTCTCCCGGCGGACGAGATCGCCGGGGCCGCCCACCAGAACGGTTCGCGGGCCGTCGCGTTGAGCATCATCTACCCCGCGGATGACCCCCACCTCGACGCGGAATTGGCGAAGCTCCGGCGGAGCCTGAATAAGAGCGTCGCCATCATCGTTGGAGGCCGGTCCGCCGCCGCTTACCACGATACCCTCTATCGGGTCGGCGCCCTCCGGCTGGACGATCTCACCGCATTCCGTCACCACCTCGAATCGCTCCGCGCTCGCAGCCACTCCTGAGATTGGGGCGTTGGGCGTTGAGTACGGCGGCCTCATTCACACTTGGAATTCGGAGTATCCCCGTGACAAAGGGGGTGAGGGGTCGTTCTCAACGCCCAACGCCCAACGCCCAACGCCCAACGCCCAACGCCCAACGCCCAACGC
>JAHWJO010000622.1 GCA_019348365.1 Armatimonadota bacterium
ACCGCCGTCGCATCCAGGCCGTTCAGAGCGCCATGGGGGGCGACGTGAAGCTGCTGGTGGATGCCAATCAATCGCTCTCCCTGGCCGAGGCGATGCGGCGAGGCCGGGTTTATGAGGATCTCGGCTGCGCCTGGTTCGAGGAGCCCCTGTCCGCCCACGACCACGAAGGGCTGGCCGAGCTCGCCCACGCCCTGACGATCCCGGTCGCGACGGGTGAGAACGACTCCGGCGCGACGGCCTTCAAAGACCTGCTCACTCGCAAGGGCGTGGATATTGTTCAGGCGGACCTGCGCCGGGCCGGGGGCGCGACGGAGATCCTGGAGATCGGCGCGCTCGCGGCGGCGTTCGGGAAACCGTACGCCTCCCACGGCGGCGGCGTCCCGGACCTCCACCTCCTCGCGTGCATCCCCACCGCGATCTACGCCGAGCTCGGCCTCCTCGGCCCCGGTTCGCGGGTGACGCTGGAGGACGGCTGCGTTCGCATCCCCAGCGGCCCCGGCTTCAGTTGGGATTGATCGGGGTGAGGAAGGGGACGCGGGCCTGCGGCACGCGGATTTCAACGCGGATCGTCGCGGATACCCCTTGAAGGGAACCACAGATGAACACGGATAAACACAGATAAACCCTTATGGAACCGCAGATACACGCAGATGAGCTTTTACGAAGTTGTTATCTGCGTGTATCTGCGTTCATCTGCGGTTCCAATAAGTAGTTGCACTTCTTCGAGTCCTTTGTGTCCTTCGTGGTTCAAAGGGGTTGATCCGCATGAATCCGTTCCCATCTGCATAGCGAACGTAGCAAAGCTCTGCGTCCCATTCCCGCCTTCTGGTCTGATCAGGCGCCCATCTGGGTGACCCGGCCCCCGGCCACGGGAAGGTAAGTGCCGGTGAGGTAGCCGGCGAGGTGGCTGAGGTAGAAGGCGCAGGCGTTCCCGATCTCGTCGGCGCTGCCGTGGCGGCGGAGGGGCAAGGTCTGACCGAATTTCTGCGAGCCCTCGGAGTCGGGGTTCACCTTTTCGTCGGCCATCCAGCCGGGAGCGACCATGTTCACCGTGATGCCGTCCGGCCCCAATTCGTGCGCCAGGGAGCGGGACAGCCCGACCATCGCGCCCTTCCCCGCGAGATAGGCGGACCAGTCCCCGGAGCCCATGTTCCACAGCTCCGTCACGATGTTCACGATGCGCCCGCCTCCCTGCTCCTGCATGATCGGTCGCACGGCCCGGATGGTGTTGATGACCGCCTTGCAGTTGAAATCGAACATATTCTGGTAGTTCTCGAACGTGATCTCCGACAGTTTACCGCTTTGCGGCCCGCTGATGGCGTTGTTGATGAGCCCGTCGATCCGCCCGAACGCCTCATGCACCTGCTTCACCATGGCGTTCACCGCGTCCGGGTCGCGAACGTCCGCCTGGAACGGCTGCGCCCGGCCTCCGTTCGTCTCAATCTCCGCGACGACTGCCTCCGCCTTCTCCCGGCTGGAGGAGTAATTGACGGCCACGGTCGCACCTTCGCGCGCCAGGACGCGGGAGATGCACGCGCCGATGCCGCGCCCTCCGCCAGTGACCAGGGCGACTTTATCCGATAGAAGCATGCCTTCTCCTTTTCTGAAACTTGAGGGTGATATACGTGTAGGGGAGTGCGTCACATGATTCGCTTCGGGAGGGTAGGTTTCCTATGTGAGAGGGCAGAGGAGCGGAAGAAAAAACGGTCGTGTGACGCCCATTTCGTTAGTGCCGAGGCTTGACACCGGAGCATGTGTGCTGTAGAATAAATCTCGCAGGAAGCTGCGCCATCGAGCCGATGTGGCGGAACGGCAGACGCGCATGGTTCAGGACCATGTACCCGCAAGGGTGTGGAGGTTCAAATCCTCTCATCGGCACTCCAAGGTAAAATTCTAAGGGATTTAGGCGTGAAATTGGCCTAAATCCCTTTCTTTTTGCCCCTTTGACAGCCTAGTTGACAGCCAAACACACTATCTGGCTGTCAAAGCCCCCGATCTTACCCCGTCTTCAGGAGGCGGGTGACTTCCTCGACAACATCTTTGGTCATCCCCGGCAGGATATGGCTGTAGATCTCGCTGGTCACTTTCGTGTCACTGTGACCGAGCAGTTCGGAAATCACTTTCATCGGAACCCCGCGCGCCAACAGGAACGACGCGGTAGAATGTCGCAAATCGTGAAACCGTCTCTCCTCCAGGCCAGCTCTCACCAGAAGCCGCTTATACCCTTTGAGGAGATTGGAAGCCCGGATCGGTGTGCCATTCCGCGTGGTGAAGACAAGGCCACAATCCACCCATTTATCCGGCCCCGCCAACAGCCGATCCTGTGTTTGCCTCGCTTTGTGCCGACGGAGGGCATCACGGAGATCATCCGTGAGCGGCAGGGACCGCTTGCTTTTTACCGTCTTCGTCTCCTTCAGCTCCAATCTCCCGTTATTTGCGGGGTTCCGCTGAAGGTTCTGAGAAATCCGTATGACCTGAGCATCCATATCCACGTCCGACCATCTCAAGCCTAGCAGTTCGCCTTCCCGCATTCCGAGAGTCACCGCCATGAGGTAAAGGGCGAAAAGGCGGTCATCTTCTTTTCCCGCCATGTCCAGGAAGACGGATGCCTCTTCCGGAGTGAAGAACTTGGCCTC
>JAHWJO010000005.1 GCA_019348365.1 Armatimonadota bacterium
AGGAATCGTCCGACGCCAGGAAGACGTAGCACGGCGCGACCTCCTCCGGCTGGCCGGGACGCTTCAGCAGCGTATCCTGTCCGAACTTCTCCACCTTCTCTTCGGGGAAGGTGGACGGGATGAGCGGCGTCCAGATCGGGCCCGGCGCGACGCCGTTCACCCGGATCTTCTTCTCCGCCAGATTCTCCGCGAGGGAGCGTGTGAACGCCACGATGGCCCCCTTGGTGGAGGCGTAGTCCAGCAGATGCCCGCTGCCCCGGTAGGCGGTCACGGAAGTAGTGTTGATGATCGTGCTGCCCTCTTTGAGGTGGGGGAGCGCCGCCTTGGTCATGAAGAACTGCCCGAAGATGTTAGTTCGGAAGGTCCGCTCCAGCTGCTCTTTGCTGATCTCCTCGATGCTGTTCTTCGGGTGCTGCTCGGCGGCGTTGTTGACCAGGATATCGAGGCCGCCCAACTCACTGACGGTCTGTTGGACCGCCTGCTTGCAGAAGTCTTCGTCTCCCACGTCGCCCGCTATCGTCAGGCAGCGGCGTCCCTCCTGCTCGACCTGCCGTTTCGTCTCCTCGGCATCCGCGTGCTCGTTCAGATACATGACAGAGACATCCGCCCCTTCTTTCGCGAAGAAGATCGCCACCGCCCGCCCGATCCCGCTGTCTCCCCCGGTGATCAGCGCGACTTTATTCTGCAGCTTGCCGCTGCCCCGGTATCCGGGATCTTCCGCGCGGGGCTTCGGAGTCATCTCGGACTCGATGCCGGGTCGCTGGTCCTGGTGCTGGGGCGGTATCTGCGTGGGGTGCTGGTCCTGTTGATTCTGCGAATTCTGCTGATCTTGCTGCGGCATGGTGGGAACCCTTTCTCATATGATGAGAACCGTGGCGCTACGGATAGACCATAGAGGGACGCCATCGCTTCGTGCGTTGAAATGGACTCGAACCGTTTCACTATTCCCATCGAAGCGAGGCTCTTAACCGGATACCGGTCTCGATTCCTGTCGGGAAACCTTACCATAGTCGCAGCATATTGAAGGGATGGGATGATCGGTTTCAGTGGTTGCAGGATCCGGGTTTTCTATCCCGATTCATGAGGTTGCCCGGTCATGGACAGGGCGTTCTTCCGGTCGGTGGTCGCCATGTGGCGGCGATAGAACGTGTACCCGAACCAGAGGCCGTAGAAGAAGGCCAGCATCATCAGCGACAACCCAAGCGCGACGGCAAAGGAGCCCGTCACTTTGTACGTGACGATGTAGAGATCGCCGCAGAGCCCCAACGCGAGCGGGACCATCCCTGCGAGGAGCATCCGCCCGGCAAACCGGTGGAACCCCTCCGTGTGTTCCCCCCGGTCCACGAGTCGGTGGAAGGAGGCCGGGGTCATCAGCAGGATGATGGCGACGGCCATGAGCGACAGGCTCCCCAGATGCACGTACCTGGAGGAGAGGGGGAGCTTCTCAAAGCCCTCCACCAGCATGGATGCCAACTGGAACCCCATGAGAGCCTGCGCGCCCGGCAGAATCACACGAATCTCTTCCAGCACCGTCGAGATCTTTTGGCGGCGGTCCGAATGGGGGGAGTCCCCGGAGGGTTCCTCCTTCCCGGGTTCATCTCCCACGAACGCATTCATCCGATTCATACAACATACGGCCTCCAGGCCATACCAGAAGAAAAGGGCCGTCGCCAGCGCAACCGACCCGAAGATCGCCGCCGCTTGGAAACCGATGACGCTTTCCGCCGCAATGTAGAGTGAAATGCCAATCGCCGCAGCGAACGGCAGCAGCGCCAGCCCGATCAGCCGGGTGATGATCTGATGCAGGTGTTCCGTGTCTTCGCCTGCGTCGGCCATTTGATGATAGGCGACAATTCCGATCAGGAGGCCGACCGCGAGGAGCATCATGACCAGCGAGCCGACCAGCAGATACTGGGAAAAGGACGGCAGCTTTTCAAATCCCTTTTCAAAGACGGCCCGGTAATGGAACCCCAGCAGCACCTGCGCTCCCAGCACGAGGATATGGCACTCCTGCACCCCGCTGTTGATCTTGTGCTTCAGGTCCGTCATGCGCCCTCTGTCTCTGAGCGGAAAAACTCACGCGACCCCCATCGATCCGGGTCAATCGTATTATTCTCTTTCAGAGATGCCGTGAAACGTTAGGGGTGATGAATGACGGCTTCCGCCAACAATCCGAAGGGAAATTGTTATGTTCAACGACATGGGAGGAGTGGCCTACTTCGTATATCAGTCGGGAGCCGTGGAGAGGGAGGTTTGCGCCTGGCGTATGCCGGAGAGGACCCAGTCGGAAAACTCATCCCACGGCTCCACCCGCATCGCCACTTCGAGGACGTACAGCGGGGGAGCGCCGTCAGCCATATATGAAATGTCCGGTGTCCGGAGCTTGACGGCGTCTTTCGCGGTGGTGACGATCCCCTCAAGGCCGCGACGGGCGGCATCCGCGCGCACCCGCAGAAGGTCGTCGGGCGAGTAGGCGTAATGGTCGGGGAAGCGGTACGGGTGAACGACGCTCGCGCCCCACGCTTTGAGGCTCGCTTCAAAGTCGGCGGGGCTGCCCAGCGCGCTCATCGCCCCGACTTTCATTCCGCACAAGGCGCTCAGTTCCGTTGCTTCTCCCTCGGTCCACTCGCGCAAGCCCTGCGGCGCGTAGTTGGCGGTGAACACGGGGATGCGCGGGGCCAGCCGATGAACGTCGGTGCGGAGCCGGTCCAGAGCGTCCGCGCTCACCTGGACCGTGTGGGTGAGGATCACGGCGGAGGCGCGCCGGAGGGCAGAGGGCATCTCGCGGAGCAGGCCACGGGGCAGCAGGGCGCTGTACCCCCATGGCTCCGTCGCGCTGATCAAAACGAGGTTCAGGTCGCGGTGCAGCCGCCAGTACTGGAACGCATCGTCGAGCAGCAGCACGTCGGGCCGGAACCGCTCCAGCGCCAGCGCGCCGCTCTCCACCCGCCGCTTGCCGATGAGGACGGGCACGCCCGGAAGGCTCTGCGCCAGCAGCGCCGCCTCGTCTCCCGATTCCTTTGGCGTGAGCAGCACGCGCTCCCCGTCGCTGACGACGGCGGGACCCCGCCCGATCCCCGCGTGATAGCCGTAGTTCAGCAGGGCGGGCTGCAAGCCGTGATCCCGCAGCAGTTGGGCCAGGGTGAGCGCGAGTCCCGTCTTTCCGGTTCCTCCCACCGTCAGGTTCCCGATGCTGAGGACGGGGCAGGGAAGCCGGACTTCCTTGAGCAGTTCCGTGTCGTACATGCCCCGGTATGCGCCGATGACGAGGCCGTAGAGCGGAGAGAGAAGCCACAGACCCGCGCGGGCCAGTGTCGTGCCCACGCCACGGTCCTCCCCCGACAGGATGCGAAGCAGCTTCTCGTCTCGGGAGGGGGCGAGGCCCGTCCCCTGCGAGTCAGGGGATTGCAGACGGGAGTCATCGGCGGTCATGCGCGCCCCTCGATGGCGGCGAGGAGCAGGTCCACGTACCGCTCCGAGGCCCCCCGGTTCGCCTCCACCACGGCGAGGGCGCGTTTTTCCAGCGCGCGCAGATCCTCCGGGTGGGCGAGGGCATCCGCAACGAGCCGCTTCAACTCTTCCTCGTCGTCGGCCTGGAATCCCACCCCCTCGTCCACGAGGAGCCCTGCGATGTCCCGGACGTTCTGCGTGTGAGGGCCGAAGAAGACCGGCTTCCCCTGCGCGACGGGCTGGAGCAGGTTGTGTCCCCCGATGTTCGCGAGTGTCCCCCCCACGAAGCAGACGTCCCCCACCGCGTAGATCTTCCCCAGCTCCCCCATGGTGTCCAGCAGGACGAGCTCCGCTCCGGGCACAGAACGGGTCCGCCGCCCCACGGTGAAGCCGCGCTCGCGGATCAGGGTTTCGATCTCCTCCGTCCGTTCCAGGTGGCGGGGGGCCAGGAGCAGCCGCAGGGTGGGATGCCGGGTTCGGAGCGCGCCGAAGACGTTGAGCAGGGCTGCCTCCTCGCCGGGCCGCGTGCTCCCCCCGACGATCACTTTCGCATCCTCCTCCCATCCCAATTCTCTCTTCAGCGCCATCGCATCCGATTTAGACAAGGGTTGGGCTTCCTGATCGAACTTCGTCTGCCCGAGGACCTGCACCCGGTCCTCCGGCGCGCCCAGCGCGATGGCGCGGTCGGCGTCCTCCTCCGTCTGCATCCCGAACGCCGTCACCATGCCGTAGATCCAGCGCATCGCCCTGCCGATCTTCCGAGCGCGGCGGTAGCCCCGGTCGGAGATGCGCCCGTTCGCCACCACGACCGGTATCCCGCGAGACCGGCAGGCGGAAAGATAGTTCGGCCAGAATTCGGCTTCCATCAGCAGCACGGCGCGGGGCCGGGTCCGGTTCAGGCTGCGGTGGACGGCGGGGAGGAGGTCCCAGGGGAAGTAGAAGAGCGCGGATGCTTGCGGGCAGAGCCGGGCCGCCATCTCTTTCCCGGCGGGGGTGAGGGTGGTGAGGAGAATCGGCACGTCCGGCAACCGCTCCTCCAGCGCTTTCAGGAGGGGCGCGGCAGCGGCGGCTTCCCCCGCCGAGACCGCATGCACCCAGACCGGGGCGGGGGAGTCCGGAGGGAGGGCCGGGGAGCCGCCCATTCGCTCGGCCCAGCCTTCGCCCTTGCCCTGCGCGAGCTTGCGGTAGAGCAGCCAGCCCAACAGGACCGGAAGCGCCAGAAGGTGGAGCAGGTTATAGACAAGCCACCAGGCCAGGGGAGGCATGAGCGAGGATTCCTAGCGGAAGATAGTCTCAATTACTGAGAGGGCCAGCGCTAAGCGCGGGGGGTGAGGGCGCGAACCTCACACGCTCTCCGCCGATTCCGCCGGGGGGAGATCCTCGGCGAATTGGGCGTGGAAGAGGCGGGCGTAGGCCCCGCTCCGGGCCAGCAGCTCCTCTTCCGTCCCCTGCTCGATGATGCGGCCCGCCTCGATGACCAAAATCCGGTCGGCGCGGCGGATGGTGGAGAGCCGGTGGGCGATCACGAACGTCGTCCGCCCCTCCATCAACCGCTCTAGCGCCTCCGAGACGAGCTGCTCGGACTCCGGGTCGAGGGAGGAGGTCGCTTCGTCCAGGATGAGGATGGCGGGGTCCTTCAGCACGGCGCGGGCGATGGCGATGCGCTGCCGCTGGCCCCCGGAGAGCTTCGCGCCGCGCTCCCCGACGACCGTATCGTAGCCGTCCGGCAGCCGCTCGATGAAGCTGTGGGCGTTCGCAGCCCGCGCGGCGTCTTCGATCTCCGACTGGATGGCCCCCGGCTTCCCGTATGCGATGTTCTCCCCCACCGTGCCGCTGAACAGCTGCGTCTCCTGCGGCACGATCCCGATGTGGCTCCGGAGGTCCGCCAGCCGCACCGTGCGAATATCGTGCCCATCCACGAGGATGCGCCCGGACTGCGGATCGTAGAAGCGCGGGACGAGATTGACGAGCGTGGACTTCCCCGCCCCCGACGATCCCACGAACGCGAGGGTCTGGCCCGGCTCCGCGTGGAAGCGGATGCCCCGGAGGATCGGGTGCTCCTCGTCGTAGGCGAATCCGACCTCTTCGAAGCGGATGTCGCCCCGGACGTGGGGCAGGGGCTTCGCGTCGGGCGCGTCCTTCACGTCCGGCGGCTCGTCCATGATGTCGAAGAGCCGCTCGGCGGCGCTGAACATCTGCTGGAGGTTCGTGTGGGTGCGCCCGAGCTGCTTGAAGGCGGCGGCCACGCTGTTGAGCAGGAGCACGTAGGTGAGGAGCCCGGCGGTGGTGATCCGGGGCGGGGTCGCCGCCATCTCCCGCGCGCCGAAGCCGAGGATGACGATGACGGCGGCGATGCTCACGATCTCCAGCGTCGGCGTGAGGATCGCCACGACCCGCACCCCGCGCATCGCGGCACGGTACGCCTCGTTCGACTCCCGGCGGAACCGCTCGATCTCGTGCGCCTCCCGCCCGAACGACTGGACGACCCGCACCCCGGAGACCGATTCCTCCAGCACCGTCGCGAGCCCCGCCTGCCGCTCCTGCTTCTGGCGGGCGGCCCGGCGCATCGGCTTGCTCCCCTGCTGCACGATGAAGACGACCAGCGGCACGAGCACGAAGGCGAGGAGGCTCAGGCGCCAGTTCAGCTTGAAGAGCGCCGTCACCGCGAACAGGATCGTGAACGGCCCCGTGACGGCGTTCGTCAGATGCTGGGTCAGGCCGTCCTCGATCACGCGTACGTCGTTCGTCAGCCGGGACATCAACTGTCCGGTGCGGGTGCGGTGGAAATACCCCAGCGAGAGCGTCTGGATGTGGGCGTAGACCGCGTTCCGCAGGTCCATCGCCGTCCGGAACCCGGAGGAGAAGACGAGGAACTCCTGCCCGAAGTTGAAGATGCTCTTGATGAGGACGAGGAGAAAGATCGCCCCCAGGATCACGGCGAGAGGCGGGAGTCCCTCCGCCGGCTCGGGGGTGGCGGCGTTGACGGCGTACTGGACGAGGTAGAGGATGAGCACCTGGATGCCCGAATCCCCCACGCCGCACAGCGATCCGACGAGGAACCGGTAGCGGTACGGCTTGAGGAACCGCCACAGGCGCGCGATCAGGTTCCGGTCGCTCAGGGCGGTCCGGGCGGCGGAACTTTCAACGATGACTTCCTCTTCAATCCTCATGCCGGGTGTTGGAAGAACAGTTGGAACTCGATGCGGACCGGGAGTTCGTTTCGGCAATTCATGCGAACGTCAGCCGTTCCCTCCGGGGAGGAAGTCGAACAGTCCCCAGACTTTCAGCGCGAACAGGATACACAGGACGGCGACGGGAATGTACGAGCGGTGTTCCTTATTGTATCGTACCTGGGGCCACCCGAACCGGCCTTCCGGCTGCGGATGCCGCCGCCCGGTGGGCCAGAAACGCGGGACCGCCCGGTAATAGTCATGATAGGGTGCGCCGAGGTTGGCCTTGAGATACCGTTCTTCCGAGAGGATCGCCAGGTAGTAGAAGAAGAGGAACTGGAGGAACACCACAAGATACGCCCACCATTGGTTCGCCATGACCGCGAACCCGAGCGAAATCCAGAGGCTCCCGAAGTAGAGGGGGTTCCACATATAGGCGTACGGGCCGCCCGTCGCGACGGTCTGGTCCTTGTAGATGAATCCCGCCGCCCAGATGCGGAAGAGCTGCCCCGCGATGATGAAGACGAGCCCGGCGAGGAAGCTCTGGGGGGTGGGGGAGCCGAAGACCCAGAGGAGGAGGGGGATCAGGGTGGCGAAAAGGGTCCGCCGCCGCCGCGCGAATTCCATGATCGCGTCCATTAGCTCTCCCTCTCCTTGGCGGGGGCGGCTGCGGAGCGCGGCTCACCGCCGGAGTTCCCGCCGGAGGTCGGCGCGCCGTCCCCCCAGCGGCCCGCGATGAAGTCGGCCCAGCGGGAGATCACCCCCGGCTCACCCAAACGGGTGCGGAGCTGCTCGAAACCTTCCTGCTGCGCCCGGCGCGCTTCCCCGCCATCCAGCAGCGGCATCAGGCGCTCTTCCAGGCGTTCCGGCGTGCAATTCTCGTGGATCAGCTCCGGGCACAACTCGCGATCCAGCAGCAGGTTCGGCAGGCCGATGTACTTCGGCACGACCGCCTTCCGGATCATGTACTCCAGCGCCATCGAGCTCCCCCCGTGGTAGCTGATGACCATGGGGCACCCGACGAGCGCCGCTTCCAGCGTGGCCGTGCCGGAGCAGATCATCGCCGCATCCGCCGCCGCCAGCGCTTCAATGGCCCGGCCCTCCAGAACGTAGAGAGGCGCGGGCCCGGCATACTCCTGGATCGCCGTCGCCTCCGGCATGGCCTCAGCGGAGAGGGTCTCCGGAGAACCGGCAGCCGCCCATCCGTGCTCCTGCAACAGTTGCTCGAAGCGATCCCGCTTCAGGCTGGTCGCGCGGGGGATCACGAACCGGAGTCCCGCGACGTTTCCCGCCATGCGCTTCGCAGTGTCCAGCATGACCGGGGCGAGGTGCTGAAGCTCCTGCCCCCGGCTCCCCGGCAGGATCGCGACGACCGGCCCGTTCTGTCCGGAATCCAGCCGCCGCCGAATCCCCTCGCGATCCGCCGCATCGGGGAGGAAATCGAGGAGGGGGTGGCCCATCCAGTGGGCGTCCAGCCCCGCCGCCCGCAGCGTCCGCTCCGACGGCTCAAACGGGGTGAGGAACCCATCGGCGCAGGCCGCGAGCTTTGCGGAGACCCGGCCCCCGTCGGGCCGCCACGATCCCGGCGGGACGGCGTAAACGACCGGAATGCCCCATCTCCGGGCGAAGTTCCCGGTCGGCACATTGAATGCCCCGAAGTCGAGGAGGACGAGGAGATCGGGCGGGTCGGCTTTCAGCCGCCGCTTCACGGCCCGGTGGCCCGTCCAGATGGGGAGGATCCGCCGGAACGCCTCCGCGATTCCGATGGCGCTCCACTGCGAACTGTCCCGGAACAGGGGAACTCCCGCCGCCTTCAGGTTCGGTCCCCCCACGGCTTCGACCCGGAGGCCGGGGATGCGCTCCCGCAACTCCGTCACCAGGCGCGCGGCGTAGCGGTCGGAGGAGAGCTCACCGGCAATGATAAACAGGGATCGCAGCATGGCCTCGCCTACGGCGGAAGGGGAAGGGGGGCCGTAGTTCGGCACATTATAACAGAACGCCGGAATCGTGAGCAACGCGAGGGAGGCGCGCCCGGCGATTCAAATTGCGGGCTACAAGGGCGCAAAGCATGTCCTGAGCGAAGTCGAACGGATCGGCCTTCGCCGACTTCAGGCCCAACCTTCTCTTCAATCGATCAAGCCGGTGGTGGAGTCGCCGGAGGGCGACTTCGTGCCGTTGTTGCCGCGAATTCATTCGCCGGGACCGGTGCCAATGTAGAGGGATTTACAGGAAAGGTACGCCAATAGCCCTTTCCGGGAAGGATCGATGGAGGTGGGGTTCCGCTTTCAACATGAGATTCACGCGAAGATCGTAATACCAGCTCCAGTAGTGGTCCGCGAAGCCTTTCAGGTATCGCTTGCGGATCTGACGGCTCTCGGCGAGGAGAGGATCGAGGCGGGATTGACCCCGCCGCCGGGGCAGGGCCCGGCAATTCACCAACACCTCCGGGAGATACATCGGCTGCGCGATCTGCACCATTCGGCACCAGAGGTCATACGCGACGCCATGGGTGAGGGTGATGTCGCAGCCGCCGACGCGCGGGAGGAGCCGCCGCCGGAAGAAGACGATGGGCTGGAGCATACAATCGGCGCCCCGGCGGATAAAATGGCGGCCCTTGAAAGGCCGCGCCCGGCCCAGCGTGATCAGCCGGTCGGCTTCGTCCACCATCGCGCAATCCCCGTAGACGAAATCCACTTCGGGATGGTCGCTGAAGACTTGCATGACCGCCTCGAACGCGCCCGGCACGTAGGTGTCGCTGGAATTGATCCAGCCGATCACCTCTCCGGTCGCTTGATCGAACCCCTTGTTGACGGCATCGCCCATGCCACGATCCGGTTCGGAGGTCCAATGCAGGGGAGGGGAATGAAGGGAGAGGAGGTCCGGAGTCCCGTCCGTCGATCCGCCGTCAATGACCCGGTACTCCAGGCGGGGGTAGTCCTGGGAGAGGACGCTGTGGAGGGTGGATTCCAGTCGCGGTCCGGGATTAAGCGTGGGGGTCAGGATCGTCAGGCGCATGGGATCGCTCCTTCCTCCATTCTGCCGGTTCGCCGGGGCGACGGGCGTGCAGGAGGGCCGAATAGCGGGTGGAGGCAGATCCGCTTTAAGTCGTCTATTTTGGTCTGATGGATCGCGGTTGTGATCGGTGATCGTCGTGAGAGGGAGGGAACCGGCCTGACGCCGGTAAAGGAACATCCCCCGCTTTCCTACGGTCTTTAAGAGGGGAAATATCCGCCCTTAGGAATCTACCTCAGGCGGATACATCCCAGCGCCCAAAGTAGTCAATCGGGACGTTCCTCGCCGTTATCCATCATCCCGCCGGGATGACCGGCCCGGTAGGGTGAGTGGCTTCGGAGTTGTAGGCATGAGATCCGGTGGGGCCGGTGGAAGCTCTCATCCGTGAAGTGCCCCCGAACCCTGATCCGTGCAGACTGTAACGTCTGGCGCGAATTCATTCGCCGGAGCTCCCGCATTTCACACCAAGCGTAGTGACCTGAGTAACTCGCAATTGGGACTTTCGGCCCATTCCTCTCCCTTCCCAGGCGGCTAGAGTGAGATAGGCACTCTCCGACCTGAAAGGAATCCGTCATGACGTGGATTTACACGCTGATGAGCGGCATGCTCATCGGTTTCGCTCTTCCGTCCAACGACTTCGGCGTTCTGGGATGGATCGCGCTCATCCCATTGTTTCTCGCCGCGCGGCGCAGCGGGCCGATCAAATCGTTCGTACTGGGGATGGCGGCGCTCCTCATCGCCGCGACGTTCCTCATCCTGCCGCTCCACACCCCCGAAGAGTGGGGGAACGCCGGAGGAGGATGCCTCCTCTTCGCGATTCTGATCGGGTGGGTGTGCGCCTTCGCCTCCGCGATGAAGACCGCTTCCCCCTGGAAGTGGACTCTGGCCGTCGCGGCTGCCGGGGTGTTGGGGGAGTGGCTCGCGCACGGCCTGTTCCCGCTCTACTTCGCGATGAGCCAGTGGCGGAACCCCTACGTCATGCCCGTCGCTTCCTGGGTCGGGATCTGGGGAGTCAGCTTCCTGATCTACGCCCTGAACGCCGGTCTCGCCTTCGCCGTCGAGTCGATGCTTTCCCGCAGGGAGGGGGCGCTGCCCGCCGGAATTTCCCGGCGGGCAGTCATGCCGGTGGCGCTCGGCATGACCCTTCTTGTGGCCCTGGTTCACCTGTACGGCGGGGCAGCGAACGCCCGTGAGACTGAAGGCCGTCGCCTCCGCGTAGCCGCAATTCAGCCCGAATCGGAAGACCCGCTCCCCCTCCTCCGGGCAGCGCGTAGCAGGGGCGCGGAGGTCGCGGTCTGGCCGGAACTCGCGCTCTCGGAGCCGCTGGAGCGCGACCTGAGAACGTACCAAGTGGAAGGTCTGTATCAGGTCATCGGGTACGCGGGAGAGATGCCGGAGGAGGGACTGCCGGAGAATTACGCCGCGCTCGTCAGCCCGGCGGGGGAGATCCTGGGGCGGTACGGCAAGATCCGCCTCTTCGGCTCCGAGCGGTTCGTCCACCGCGCCGGATCCGAGATCCGGGTGGTCGAGAGCCCGCTGGGACGGGCCGGACTCGCCATCTGCTACGACACGATGTTCACCGAGGTCGTCCGGAGCCTTGCGAGACGGGGGGCGCAGATCGCGCTCGTGCCGAACCTGGACCCGTGGGCCAGTCGGGGAGCCCTTCACGCGCTCCACGCCGCCGTGACCGTTTTCCGGGCGGCGGAGAACGGGATTCCCCTCGTCCGCTCGGAGTACCGGGGGTATTCGATGATCGTGGACGGCCGGGGGCGCATCCTCCAGGATGCGGGCTTGGCTACCCCGTCGGTCGTCGTCGCCGACGTGACCCTGCCCTCCCATCCCGGCACGTTGTATACCCGTTTGGGGGACGTGTTCCCTCCGGCGTGTCTCCTCCTGCTGGTCCTCCTGATCGGCCTCGACCTCCGGGAAGATCGCCGGAAGAAAGCGGCGCGCGAGCGGGAGTTTATGGAGGAGCTATTCGAGGGCTCGGAAGAGCCGATGCGAGCCGGATAGTTCTCCCGGCGACTCAAATCGCGGGCAACAAGGGCGCAAAGCATGTCCTGAGCGAAGTCGAACGGATCGGCCTGCGCCGACTTCGGGCTCATCCTTCTCATCAATTACAGGATTTACGCAGGGACTCCCTTCCAAGTCCTTCCAACTCTCTTTCATGTCATTCCGAACGAAGTGAGGAATCTGGACCCGAGGACGCAATACTCTCACCCGTACGAAAGACTCTCTGATGGGCCGATTGACTCTCTCACGTACGGTCAGATCCCTCGACTTCGCTCGGGATGACAGGAGCGGTAGCTATCGAGATGATAAGAGCACACTTACCGGGAGGACATGAGACGGTAGCTTGCGCGTAACTTTTGTTGGGTCCTACTGAAGGGGCCGGGCTGGGTTTGGAGTCGGCGTAGGCCGATCCGTTCGACTTCGCTCAGGACATGCTTTGCGCCCTTGTTGCCCGCGACTTGAGTCGCCGGGACAAATCATCAACAGGAGAGAGAGTCTGCATCTCATAACGGTTCGGTGGTGGATTCGGTATAATGGAAAGCGAAAGCCGCCACCGGAAGAGGCGGCCCTTCACGCGCCCCTCCCATTTGCCGCATGTCCTCCCCCTTCCCCCCGCAACCCGTCTCACCGGAACCTTTATTGCTCGTCCGCGACCTTATGAAGACGTTTCATGAGGGCCAACGGACGGTACATGCCGTCCGGGGAGTCCGCCTCCACCTGAATCCGGGGGAGACCCTGGCGCTGGTGGGAGAGAGCGGGAGCGGCAAATCCACCGTGGCCCGGCTCATCCTGCGGCTCCTTCCCGCCACTTCGGGGAGCGTGCGCTTCGGTGGGAGAGACCTGTTGAGCCTCTCCACCGGGGAGATGAGGCAGACCCGGCGGAAGCTTCAAATGGTCTTCCAGGATCCCATGGCGTCGCTGGACCCCCGGATGAGCATCTCCGCCATCCTCGCCGAGCCGCTCCGCATCCACCGGATCGCGCGCGGCGCGGAGTTGAAGGGTCGTGTTGTGGATCTTCTGAAGTTCGTCGGGCTGCCGCCCGCTTACGCGGCCCGGTATCCCCACGAGCTATCCGGGGGGCAGCGTCAGCGGATCGGCATCGCCCGCGCGCTGGCGCTGGGACCGGAGCTGCTGATCGCGGACGAGCCGGTTTCGGCGCTGGACGTGAGCGTTCGAGCGCAGATCGTCAACCTGCTCCGGGAATTCCAGGACGAACGCGGCCTCGCCTATCTCTTTATCGCCCACGACCTGGCGCTGGTGAAACAGATTTCTCACCGGGTGGCGGTGATGCACCGGGGCCGGATCGTCGAGACCGCCCCCACCGACCGGCTTTACGAAAATCCCCGGCACCCGTACACCCGTCGGCTGCTCTCCGCCATCCCGTCGGTCCATCATGCCGGAGAACCTCGCCGGCTGACTCCGCTGGACGACTTCCCGGAGGAGGACAGCGCCCTCAGCGAAGTGGAGCCGGGGCACTGGGTCGCCGGGCCGATCACTTGAACTCGCGCACCATCCTACACTTGACCTGTACACCCGGTCGCCCAGAGAGAAGGACGGGTGATCCGGGTTTTCCCTCTGACAGTCGGATAGAGAGGTTTCCATGGCCAGAGAACGACGTGCCGGAAAAAACAACGCCCCCAAGCCACGGGGGAATGCCCCCGCATCGAAGCCCCGACGAGAGGACGGCGGCCCCCGCTCGCAGGATCGAGACTCCTCGTTCCGAGGTGGGGGAGGTTCCAATCGAGGCGGAGAGGGACCCTATCGGGGAAGAGAAGGCTCTTTCCGGGGGAGAGAAGGATCCGACCGAGGCCGAGAAGGCTCCTTCCGAGGGGGAGAATCGAGAGGCGCAGGGATGGGCCGGGGCGGAAAGCGTCCGGGATTCTCGGATGCCTTCGAGGACCGGGGGAGGGAAAGCCGGGGTAAACCCGCGTCTGACTTCCGGCCGGCGGGTCGCGGCGGAAGGGATCCCGGCGGCCCCAGCCGTTTTCCGTCCTCCGGCCCGCGCCCCGCAAGGAACGATCAGGACAATTCGATTCACAATCTCAACATGCGGATCAGCGGCCTGGAAGACCGGGTGATGGAGCTTCAGGAGGACATTCAGGGCATGAGCGAGCTGCTCCAGGCTTTTATCGAGGAGCTGCGGGGCAGCATCGAGGTGGTGGAGTTCGAGGATGAGGAAGAAGAAGGCCTGGCGAACTGATCCCGCCTTCGATGAACCCTCCCTCAATGACCATGTGAATGCCTCCACATCGCTCCAAGAGATAGTCCCCACTGGCTTGACTGCCCGGTGTTGAAATGACGGGCAGGCAAGCCTTTAATACGCGACGTGACATCCGCCCTACAGGAGCGTTATCCCTTTGGAACGCACCCGGTTTGCTTTGCTCGACGGAAGAAAGCCAATTACGTGACCGATGAAGAGATCGTAAAACAGGTTCAGGACGGAGACCGGCGGTTGTTCGCGGAGCTGCACCGCCGCCACTACCAGAAAGTGTGGCGGTTCGCGCGGCGCTCCCTCCTCGATGCGGAAGCGGCGAACGACATCGCCAGCGACACCTTCCTCCGGGCCTACGGCTCCATCGACCGGTTCCGGGTCCGGCGGGACGGGGGATTCCTCTCCTTCCTCTTCCGGATCGCGTCCAACCTGATGGCGGACCGCGCCCGGCGACTCTCCCATGGCGCGACCGTCTCCCTGGATGACGAAGACGACTGGGCCAACCGCCTGCCCGACGACGAGCCCGCCCCCCTCGAACAGTTCCTTCACCAGGAGCGGATCGCGCGGGTGCGGGATGCCCTGACCCGCCTCTCCGTCGCGGATCGACAGATCCTGCTTCTGGCGTATGAACAGGGCCTCTCCGCGAAAGAGGTCGCTCAGGTTATGGGTAAGCCCTCGGTGACGGCGGTCACGTCTCATTTACATCGTGCCTTAACGAAACTTAGACAGCTCCTTTCTACCGACGATTATTTCAGTGTGACTGCTGATGGAGGTGATTCACATGTGGCCCATCCGTCGAACCCGGGATCCGGGGGATAAGTTGTGGCGGTATGTCGCCGACCTGCGCCGGGGTGACGATCACGACCCGGAGGAGGAATTTCGCTCGCTCCTGCCCACTGCGCGCGTCGTCTCGGAAGCGCTTCAGGGCGGCGGGTACGGCCCGGAACGGGACTCCGAAGCGCGCCTGATGGCTGCGATCTCCCGTTCGGAAGAGCGCAGCCGGGCCGCAGCGCCGCGCCGGAGCTGGACGGCTCCGGTGTTGGCCGCGTCCGGCTGGGCGGTGGCTCTGGCGGGATTCTCCCTGTCTGCCTATCAGCTGGGGCTGTCCCATGGATCCCAGGAGCAGATGGCCAGGCTTCCTGCCGCGCCTCCCCCGGTGGTGGCGGTCGCGCCGGAGCCTGCGTCCCCGTTAACCGAACCCGCTCCGGTGAAGGAAGTGCCGAAAACCGCCCCTCCCGTCAAGGAAGAGCCGAAAACCGAAACGCCCGCTCCGGAAACGCCGCCGGCGGTCCGCATGGACGAGCTGGGAGAGAAAGACGCGCTTGCGCTCTTCCCCGCCCTGCCCGCCGAAACCGGTCCGGATAATCCTCAGGGCGAGCTGCTCCGCGAAGGGAAGAGCTATCTCGCACAGGGGAAGTGGGAAGAGGCAGCGGACCGGCTCCAGAAGGCGGCAGTGACCCAGCCCGCCGATGAAGCGGCGCTCGACGCGCTGAACCTCTCCGGACGAATCGCTGAAGGCCCCCTGAAGGACCCCAAGCGGGCCATCGAGATCTACCGCAAGGAAGCCGAGCTGGCCCGGCAGATGATCGAGAAGCTGGAGGAGAAGAAAGATGCGCCCGCCGAGCCGGTGAAGATCCGTCTGGCTCGCGCCCTCACCAGCGCCGGCCTGCTGGAACGGAACCCGAGACTGATTCAGATCGGGCAGCAGACGGCCCAGCAGACCCGGACGGAGGATCGGGCGATCAAACCCGGCGAGTGAACCTCGAAGGGATGATCAATAGTCTCATAGCAGGGGCGGTCCCGATTTGGGGCCGCCCCTTTTCTGTGACGTGGAACGGCTCCGGCCCTCACCTCGTCGCTCCCCTCCGTTCGCGACATCCTTCTCCCAATGCTGGGAGAGGGTATCTTTTGAGATAATTGCTCTCTCCGGATAGAACCTGTACAACCTGTATCGCCGGTTCGGAGGAAGTACCGATCACGTCCTGACCGAAAGAGTCTCTCATGAGAATCCCTCTCCCAATGCTGGGAGAGGGCCAGCGCGAAGCGCGGGGGTGAGGGCGCATCACCCACTATTCAAGTAGTGGATGGGAACTTACCCACAAATAAAGGGAGTGGAGCTATTTTGGCTCCACTCCCCAAATTGCGTTCATTTGTCGTGATATTAAGAAGTCCGCTGGCCGATGCCATACCCTTCTACGGGTTGGACGGCTCCGACACCGGCTCTTCGCGGGTGGTGTCGATGGGAGCCACTTCAGGCGCGGGTCCCGGCTCCGGTATGACCGTGACGGTCGTCACCGGCTCCACCGGAGTTTTGGGCCGGGACACGGCAACGGTCGGCTTCGGCTTCGCCACCGGGAGGGTCTTCTTCTTTGCCACGGCAACCGTAGAGGCCGGTTTCCGCGCTTTGGCGGTCTTCACCCGTTTCGAGGACGTGCCGGAGGCTTTCGCCAGAGTCCCTTTGCGTTTGGATTTGACGGCGGAGACGTACTTCGATCCGCCGGACACCACGGTGACCGGGGCTCCCATCGGGGTCCAGTCATGCAGCCAGCGCGCGCCGGCGCGGGACATCCGCAAACATCCATGCGAGCCCCAGCGGCCATTGGGCCGCCAGAGGCTGGAGCGATGAAAGCCCATGCCGGTCCCGCCCAGCCGCATCCAGTAATCCATCGGCGCGCCCAGGCCGCCCTTGCGGAGCGGCTTGTTATGAATGTCCACCAGATTCGAGCGATAGCCGCTCCGGACCTTCTGAGAGATGCGGTAGCGGCCCGGTCGAGTCGGGGAATCCGTCGCGCCCGGATTGATGACGAGCGCCCGAACGACTTTGCCGTTCTCCATGGCATAAACGGTGGATTTGGAGAGGTCCACCAGCAGCTCTTTGCGGGCAAAAGCAGGAGCGGCGAGAACGATGCCGAGCAGCATCAGGGGAAGAACCAAACGACGCATATACAGGGTGACCTCACAGCAAAAACTGAGCACAGGAAAAACAGAACAGCGGTTTTAACGAGTCTACCCGGAATCCCTCCGTTTCAACCGTTGGGGTTGCTTGTATATCCTAACTGCCGTTCCCGTTTTGATGCAAGAGGCCGGGGCCGGCGCCCAGCGGAATCGGCTGGCCCGACGAGGAGAGCTCGAACAGATTCTTCACCTGCTCGTACGGCTGCGGCTTCGCGAAGAGGTAGCCCTGGCCCATCCGGCAGCCCATGTTCCTCAACTCGTACAGCTGCTCCAGGTTTTCGATCCCTTCCCCCGTCACCGACATCCCCAGGGCCTTCCCGAAGGAGAAGATCTTCCGGAGGATCTCCATCTCGTCCTCCCGGGGCGGGTGAGCGTGAGACATCAACTCGCGGGTGAACGACCGGTCCACTTTCAGCACGTCCAGCGGCAGGTGGCGAAGCGTCTGCATGGCTGAGAAACCGGTCCCGAAATCGTCGATGGAGAGGCGGATTCCGAGATCTTTCAATGCCTGGAGCTGTTTGGTAATCATCTCTCGGTCTTCCCGGAGGATCTGCTCGGTGATCTCGATCTTGAGGCTGCCCGTCGGCAGTCCGGCGTCGTCCAGGGCCGTTCGGATGCGGTCCGCCAGGCGGCTCTGACGGAATTGCAGGGCGGAGAAATTGACGCTCAGGGAGAGATCCGCGTACTCCGGGTACTGCGAGCGGAGCCGGGACACGTCCTGCGCCGCCGTCTCCAGCACCCAGAAGTCCATCTCCAGAATCTGCCCGGTCTCTTCGGCCAGCGGGATGAATTCCAGCGGGAGGAGGAGGCCCCGCTCCGGGTGCTCCCAGCGGACCAGCGCCTCCAGCGCGATCACGCGGCCCGTGTGGAGGTCGATCACCGGCTGATAGAAGACTCTCAGCTCCTGCCGTTCCAGCGCCTTGCGGAGATCCGATTCCAGCTCCAGCCGCCTCCAGGCCCGCTCGTTCATGCTCAGGTCGAAGATCTCGTAGCAGGACTTTCCTTTCTTCTTCGCCTCGTACAGGGCGATGTCGGCCTTGCGGAGCAGGTCGCTCGTGCGGGCCGTGCCGGGGATCGCCAGCGTGAGCCCGATACTCGCCGAGATGTGGACCTCCCGCCCATCGAGGAGGAACGGCTGCCCCAGCTCCCGGAGGATCCGCCGCGCCACCTCGACCGCTTCATCGACGCGCTGTACGTTCTCCAGCAGGATGGTGAACTCATCGCCGCCCATCCGGGCCAGGGTGTCATCGGTGCGCAGGCTCCGCAAGAACCGGTAACTCACCTCCACCAGCAGGTCGTCCCCCACGCTGTGCCCCAGGCTGTCGTTAATGACCTTGAACCCGTCGAGGTCGATGAACATCACGGCGAGGAAACCGGAGGGAAGGGGGTCCTTTCGCAGGGACTCTTCCAGCCGCTGGATAAAGAGCGTGCGGTTCGGCAGGTGGGTCAGGGGATCGTGGTACGCCTCGTGCCGGAGATGGACTTCCATGGCCTTTCGCTCGGTGGTCTCCTGGTAATAGACGAGGAGAGCCCCGACCTCGGGATCATCGAGCCGGTTGACGGCGCGCATCTCGACCCAGCGCCACGAGCCGTCCTGATGCTTGGTGCGGTATTCGCGGGTGATCTCCCGGCCCGGCGTTCGCTTCAACTCCTGAAACAAGCCGTAAACCGCATCGAAATCTTCCGGGTGAACGCGCTGCAGCATCAACGGACCCGCAAAATCCTCCATCGTGTAGCCCATGAACCTGCGGTCCTCGGAATCGACCGCGAGCACCTGGCCGTCCGGGTCGAGCGCCGCCGCCGCGACCGGGCTGTGCGCCAGCATCGCGCGGAGCCGTTGAACGTTCCCATTCGGCTCCTGACGCTCCTCACGGAACGGTTTCAGCATGAGGAGGCCGACCCCGACCGTGTGCCCATCCTCCACGACGGGAAAACCGCTGACGTTCCAGTGGTGATGCTTACCCGTGACCGGCGAAGAGCCCCCGCAGATCTCCTGATGAACGACCGGAATGCCGGTCTGGAGGACGTGAGAGAGCAGCGGCTCCAACTGGGGAGCCAGCTCGGGAAGCACGTCACGAAGGGGGCAGCCCGAAGGCTGATCGGCGGGGACTCGGATCAGGTCGGCGAACGCCGGGTTCACCGACTGGAACCGGAGGTCCCGATCGAGGAAGGCCAACCCCAGCGGAGCGGAGGTCATGAACGCCTGAAGAAAGGCGATTGTCTCTTTCGGTTCCAGGGTGATAATGATCCTATAACCTTGACACGAAGAGAAGATGGTGGAGCTATTATGATGAATGCGTCGGCTGCCGGAGGCCCGGATGACATGAACCATGCCTGTTGCTGGCATGAAGCATGCATGCTGATTGTATCAGATGCAGGACCATGACGGCGCGATGATCGACAGGATGCTAACTCACATGGTAGACATGTGCAAGAACCCATGGCTTTGTGCCATGCCGAACCGGCAAGATGGCGGAAACGACACCTCTTCCTTCCGTATCGGTCCATTTGGCCGAATGAGTTGTGAAATGATAAGCCGCGTGCGTTAACTCTCGCTGCCAGGGCTCGCTCCACAGCGGCAGCATTCTTGCTCCGGGATTCCAGGCGGCGGTTTGCCTTTCTCTCCCTCCTGCATGACTCCTCCTATGGAGAGACTGCCATTCAACACTATCATCAGGGATGCGAACGGAAGCCTGCCGCACCCGGTTACGGGGAGGCGGACCGAAGGTGATCCAGAAGGCGGTCCATCAAAAGCGAGCGCTCAGGGTTCGCCGGTTGACCTCGATAGTCCTCCTCAAAATCGACGGGTTCGGCCCCGTGGGGGAGTCCCCGCGCCTCCGATTCGATCCCGTTGTGCGGCGCATAACCCAGCACGATCCAAGGGCAGCGGTTTCGTTTCGGGATGTTCAGGGGAGGAAGGGGTCGAACCTGTTGCAAGGAGATCAGCGTCGCCCAGCGGGCCATGCGCTTTGCGTTCCAGAATTCGTCCTCCGCGACGATCCAGCGGTTGTAGAGGGCGCGAATCCACTGCACGTCCTCCGGGCTCATCCCTTCCCCCGTGGCGACCGCACCCGCGATGCCGAACGCGCGAACCGGGCCCGCCGACTCTTTGAAGAAAATCCCATCTCCCGCTGAAACCTGCCCATGCGGGACCGATTTTCGGAGGGAGAAGCGCGACTCGATCCGCTTCTCGCCGGAGATCAGGCGGCGCAGGGGGCCGGGTTTCATCACGGCCAGATGGAGCCGGGAGAGAATGGGGGACTCCCTCACCTCACCCTTCCTTTCCTTTTGTCCGTCAGGCCGCCCTGAGAATTCGATAATTTAGTATGAGCATGTTGGTCGGAAAATAAACACAGTAGGGGCCCGGACCCCTGAGACGGGAGATATGTGATGCCCGGACTACTGGCGCTGGATGTGGGCGAGAAACGAATCGGGGTGGCGGTGAACGAGTGGGGCGATCTGGTGGTGCCGCTGGGCGTCATCCCGCGGGGCCCGAACGATTTAGAAGAGATCCGGCGGCACGTCACCGAGCGATTCATCGACCGGATCATCGTCGGCCTGCCGATCAGTTTGGACGACACGCTGGGCACTCAGGCGCAAAAAGTGTTGAAGTTCGTCGAACGGTTGAAAGCGGTGGTCTCGGTCCCGATTGAGACGTATGACGAGCGGTTCAGCACCCATGAGGCGGAGCAGATGATGATCGAGGCTGACGTTTCACGCCAGCGCCGCCGCCAGTCCATCGATGCGCTGGCCGCCGCCCAGATCTTGAAAGGGTACCTGTCCACCCAGGCCGAACGATCCCGCCCGAGAGAGGAAGAGGGGGGATAATGGAGTTCAATGAAACAGGGGAGAGGCGTGATGTCGATCACACGCCTCTCCCCTGAGCTATAAGTACGAAGTTAACCGGATTGAAACCCAGCCGACGATGATCAGTTCGGTTTGGGGGCCGTTTCCGGGCCGGGCTTGGCCGCCACCTGCTTCTGTTTCTTCTCTTTGGCTTCGGCGATCTCTTGCAGTTTGAACGCTTCCGCCGTGTGGGTGTAGCGGTTGTTCGGGTCCCACAGCAGGTACTCGTTGATCCCGTTGTCCCGTGCGGCTTTGATCTGCGCCCAGATGTCCGGCGCGCGGTATTTGGACTGGAGATTGAAATTCTGGAGCCAGGGCCGGATTTTGCAGTCCGTCCCCTTGATCCGCTCCTTGCCGTCGCGGAGGCTGACGAACACCGTCTTGTAGGGGGCGCGGTCCGGGTTGGGAATGCCGTACTCGCCCCGGTTGTAGTGCGACGGGTAGACCATCGGGCAGATGTAATCGACATGCTCGGCGATGGACCGGATCGTCTGGCCGATACCCATATCGTTCTTCGAGAGGACCGTCAGGCCGAAGATGTCCGCGCTCATCACCCCGCCCGCCTTGTGGACCCGTTCCTTCGCGAACTTCAGGAACTCGTTGATGACCTGCGGCGGAGGGGTCTGGGTCTTGCCGGGGAACGCCATGTTGAGCAGCTTGCCGTCGGTGGGGAAGCGGACGTAATCCCACTGGATCTCCTTGAAGCCTTTCTTGATGGCCTCTTCCGCCAGCGCGACGTTGTACTCCCAGACCTCCTTCTTGTACGGGTTGGCCCAGGCTTCCCGCTTGCGATTCTCCCAGATCCCGCCGTCTTTCCGCTTCACGGCGTATTCGGGACGGACGCGGGGCATGCAGTCGTCCGCAAAGACGGCGAGCCGTGCGATGGGATAGATGTCGCGCTTTTTCAGCTCCGCCATCAGGTTGTCGATCTTGGGGGCGCGGGAGCCGTATCCGTACTGGCCGATCTCCTTGACCTTCCCCTTATGCGCCATGACTTCTTTCGCCAGGGGAACGTCGCTCTTGTAGGTGATCGCGCCGTCCGAATCTTTCACGTCGATGACGACGGCGTTGAGCGGCGTCTTGTCGATCAGGGCCATGATCCGCTCCATCGACTTCTTCCCGCTGGCGGTCCAGCCGGTGATGTAGATGGCGCGGGCTTCGATGGGCTCCGGTTTCGGCGCGGGCGGGGGCGTCGGCTTCTGCTTGGCGGCATCCGGGGCGGCGGTGGATGCCGTCGAGCCGACCATGGAGACCGTTTTGGTGCAGCCCTGGAGGAGCAACAGGCTCATCAGGGGGGCGGCGGCAAGCGCCAGTGGGGTGATCTTCTTCGTCATGTGCAGGGGTACTCCTGTGGTAAAACCGACCGGGTCGTCCCAGAAACTCAACTCATCCTCAGCAAGTACTGCGTTGACCCTCACGAACGCAGGTAGCGCACGAAAGAGAGAAGAGAGCAGAAGGGGAGGTTGAGGGTCCGCGCGGATGAGTGAATGGAGATTGCCGGAAGAGAAACGGATAATGCTCAGGTTTTCTTTATTTCTTGGGGATGGGGCATCGTCCTCCCCGTTATTGTAAGGCTGTCAGGGAAAACGATCAAGAGGGCGGTTCGTACGTTCGTTAATAAAATTCATGGCACCAACGGCCCGAATGTCCTAATAAAACGTTTGGTGTGAGTTCCCGGCGAATGAATTCGCGTCTGGAGGAGCACGAAGTCGCCCTCCGGCGACTCCACTCCTAGCCCAAACCCCATCTAAGAGAGGGATCTAATCCTTCAGAAAGGATGGGAGGAGAGTCCGCGAAGGCGGACTTCGTGCTCCTCCAGGCGCGGTTTTAACCGCCGGCCCCTCCCGCGTTTCACACCAAACGTTAAAATTGAAGGGATCGGGCTGCGCCGATTTCCTCACGTCTTCATCTTTGCCGCAGATGTGGTTGAACTTTACGGTACGGGAGTGAAACCCGCGACAGGGTCCCTCTCATTTTTCCATGACAGCGGGGCTTCCTGAAGACCGTTTTCCGGCTCCCGGCAGATTTCTTCAGCAGGTTTCAACGTCGGATCAGTGCGGGGGGGGAGCCATGACCACCAGCAGCACGGCCCGCTCCTCCGTGGGGTTGGAAACGCCGTGATCCTGTCCCGCCGGAGCGACCACCGCCTCTCCCTGCTCCAGAACTGCGCTCTCCTCGCCCACCTGAACGGTCGGGCGGCCCTCCAGCGTGAGATAAACCTTGTCCGAAGCCGCGTGGCTGTGGACGTTCTGTTGCTGGCCGGGCTCCAGGCAGTACAGGTCGTAAAAGAGGCAATCGCTCTCGATGAGGGAATTCTTCTGCATCTTCTCCGGAGAGAAACGACGTCTTTCCGCTAAAACGACCTTCTCCATCTGCTCCTCCAGCGAAGGATCACGCACCTCCGACGCGCCCTTCGGAATAACGGTAGGGCAAATGCCGTTGCCGCATATAAAAGGGCTGTACTCCGGAAAGGGAAGTCCAGCCCCAATCGTGCATTAGATGATCAGATGTAAGGGAATAAGCAGAAGCGATGGATCCGGTCTTATCCACGAGGTCCCGTGAATCCGGAAGGGCAGGAGTCCGTCCTCCCGGTAAAGGTGCATCCGGATCGCGGGTTTACTGGAAGAAGTCGGCGTTCTTCTGGGTATACTCCTGCCACTGCTCGGGCACGTCGTCCTCGAAGAAGATCGCGTCCACAGGGCACTCGGGCAC
>JAHWJO010000155.1 GCA_019348365.1 Armatimonadota bacterium
CCCCGTTTCTTCGGGGAGTAAGCCTTCTCCACCGGCTCACTGAGGAGTAGAACGCACAGCGCGACCGAATTGCGGGGCAGGGGATGAGAAACGCCGGGTCTGGCGAGCAGGATTTCCGACTTCTTGAGGGAAATAGAGAATTATACTCTCAGGGTAGAAGTGGAGCGGGCATGAAGAAAGTCTGGATACGGTTCGATTCGATGAAAGAGGAAACGAGAGCGGTGCAGAAGATGGCGGGCAAGGTGCCGATTCTGGGCCGGAAGGTGAAGGATTACGCCATCGCGCCGGAAGATTTGCCGTTCGTGCAGAGCCTCGACGTGCTGTTCTACATCACGGGGCAGGAGGGAGTGGACGAGTCGGAGATGGAGACGCCGATCTGGCTTACCGCGCGCGGGGGCGCGAGACTGCCCAAGGGATAGCGGTCGATATGATGATCTTTACGTTATTGGGCATAAAAGTCGTCCGGGCAAAGAACCCCGGTTGCGGGAGGGGGGTTAAGGCTATGGATCGGAATATTCCTCATCGCTTATGCGATAGGTCCCATCCCGATATACTCTAATAATAAAGGGGCGGGGAGTACTTGTGGCCAGTTCTTCTAAAGTAGGGAGCATATTGACGATTATATTCGACATCTGCCTCCCAGAGAGGTTTTTTGAAACCACCACGAAGAAGCCGACGCCAGCCCTTTTTAGCGCTTCTTTTTCAATCTGATCATATCGTATGTCTTCATCGCGGGTGAGGACATACCATCCCTTTTTTCCTACTTCCGACAACCACACCGGATCGTCTTCGTCATGAACGAAATGATCCATGTGCCTTTCTATGAGAGCCCCTGCCGCAATCAAATCTCTGATCAGAATACGCGATTCAATCGCCCGATCAATGAAAAAAACGGGTTTTCCCTGCGGAGCGGGATCATCCATGCCTGCTTACGCAGCTAAACTCTCATAGTATAGAGCATCTTCGATTTCGCTTTCACTTCGCCCGTAGTCTTCCGCGAGTTCTTTGATAGTGTCCCCTCCCTTCCATCGGCTGAGTATGACCGCAGTCGGCACCCCAATTTCCCGTAAAATCGGCTTACCGAAGGAAACCCGAGGATCTACCATAACGACTTTAGGTTCCTGGGGGGCCACTTCGGCGTTGAACCGACTACGCAACAGAGGGAAATAACGTCTCCCGCCGCCTTCTTTGTCCCACTCCACCCGTTCTAAATAAATTTCAACGAAATCCGGTATAGCGATCTGCCCCCGCCTGGAAGCGTTTATGATTTCACCACCGTGGCGGGTGAATAAATAGGTCCCATTTGTCTCAAAGTCTTGTTCCAAAAGGGGATGTGCTATTCCGTATTCTTCTTGAAAATGTTTGATGGCGGGGCGAATCTTACGCAAAGGGATGCCATGCTCACGTCGCAGCAAGCCTAACACGTAGGCTTCTAAAACGTTATTGAAAGATAGCAGCGAAGACTCTGGGTCCGGCTTCAGTATGACGGGACGCGTCTTCACCCAATACTTCAGGGTGCCCTTTGGCACTCCCGCAAGACGAGCGACTTCTGGAAGAGTGTAATTGGGTATGTCACGGGGATCACGGCCACCGTAAATATCAATGACTTCTGCCGACATCATATACCCCAGATTCGCAATTCACCCAGAGAACGGAACACATGTTTGTACGCCACCGACAGTGTAGCAAACCTGCATAACCTTTATACACCCTCCACGTGCCGTTCCCTTCACTCTCGGTGCAATATTTTCTTTTCCATCCGCTTATTTCCATGTAGCGACCTTCGCAGCGGCTCCAACGTTACATCCCGACACCCTACGCCAGCACGTCCGGCTCCTACCCGATCCGCGCGCCCATCGCACGGGCGATCACCTCCGTCTGTGCCTTGATAACTCTATCTGCCGTTTCATTTCCTGCCGCCGCTCCTCGTAGGCCGCCCGAACCAGGGGCTGGGGGTTGGGAACTAGAGATTAGGGTTCAGGAGCCGGGGAGGATGGGCAGGTAAAACCCGGCTCCCAGCCCCTAGCCCCGGATGATCCGCAGCACCTCGTCGCGCTTCGCCTCCATCTTCTCGCGGGTGAGGGCTTCGAGGTTGAGGCGGAGCAGGGGCTCGGTGTTCGAGGGACGGACGTTGAAGTGCCAGTCATCGTAGGTGACGGAGATGCCGTCCAGCCACTCGATTTTACCATCCTTGTATCGTTCAGCGAGCTCCTGCACCTTCGCCGCCGGGTCCGGCACGCGGGAGTTGACTTCTCCTGTGAGGAAGTACTTCTCTTCTAAGGGCTGCAGCAGCTCGGAGAGTTTTTTCCCGCTTTTGGAGAGCATCTCCAAAAGCACGAGCGACGGGAGGATGCCCGAATCCGCGTAGAAGAAATCCTGGAAGTAGTAATGCCCGGTGACCTCCCCTCCAAAGACGATCTCCTCGTCGCTCATGCGCTTCTTAATGAAGGCGTGGCCCACCCGTTCTATCAGGGGGACGCCGCCCGCTTCGCGGATGAGGTTCGGCACAGCCCACGAGGAGCGCACGTCGTAGAGGATCTTCGCGCCGGGATGCTTTTCCAGGAAGTAAACCCCCATAAGGGCGGTCAGGAAGTCGCCGGGGACGAAATCCGCGCGGTCGTCGATGGCGAAGAAACGGTCGCCGTCGCCGTCGAACGCGAAGCCCACGTCGGCCCCCTCCGCGAGGACCCGCGCCTCCAGGTCCCGGCGGTTCTCGGGCTGGAGCGGGTCGAGGCCGTGGTTCGGGAGGGAGCCGTCCGGCTCGGGGTAGAGGGAGACGTACCGGATCGGGAGCCGCCGGTAGATCTCATCGAGGACGGGGCCGACCATCCCGTTGCCGGTGTCCGCGATGACGTGGAGGTTCATGATCGCGCTCACGTCGATGATCGAGAGGATTTTCTGTACGAACTCCTCGGTGAGATCGATGCTTTCCATCGCCCCCTGCCGTTCGGGGGCGGGGAATGCTTCCGTCTCGACGAGGCGGCGGAGGTCCTGAATCCCCTCCTCGCCGGAGAGAAGGTACGGTATCCGGCGGACCATCTTGAAGCCGTTGTACTCGGCGGGGTTGTGGGAGGCGGTGACCATCATCCCCGGAAGGTCGAGCGTGGCGCACGCGAAATAGTACTGGTCGGTGGAGACCATGCCGATATTGCATACGTCCATCCCCTGATCCATCAACCCGCGCGTGACGGCATCGAAGATCGCGGGTCCGGAGAGGCGCATGTCCCGCCCCACCACCACCCTCGGCCCGCCGATGAACGATGCGAAGGCGCGCCCGATGTAGTAAGCCGCCTCCGGGTTCAACTGCGCGGGCACGATGCCGCGAATGTCATAGGCTTTGAAGATTCCGGGATCGACGTTCAACTGTTTGACCTCCCCGCGCTTTCGTGTCGATACGAAGATGAATGGAATCCCGCATTTGGGAGAAATGACCTCAGTATGATACATGATTCCGTAGGACTAGAGAAAACCGAACAGGAGGCGTCTCATGGCGGCGAACCCATCCGGACCGGGATCCAATACGGATCGAATTTCCATCAACGATTTGAAACAGGCGAGCGGGGTCAGCTTCGGGACGAGCGGCGTGCGCGGGTTGGTGAAAGATATGACCGACCGGGTCTGCTACGCTTACGCCAAAGCGTTCCTTCAATACCTTCAGGACCGGGGGGAGTTGAGGCAGGGAACTGAAGTCGGATTGGGAGGAGATTTGCGGCCCAGCACTCCCCGGGTCCTCGCGGCGGCGGCGCAGGCGGCGAAGGAGATGGGCTGTACGCCCCGGAATTTCGGGAAAATCGCTTCGCCCGCGCTGGCGTACTACGGCATCACCCACCGGATTCCCACGGTGATGGTCACAGGAAGCCACATCCCGGCGGATCGGAACGGGATCAAGTTCACCACCACCGCCGGGGAGATCAGTAAGGACGACGAGACCGGGATCACGGCGCAGACGGTGGAGATCCCGGCGGGGGCCTTCAACGCGGAGGGGATGTTCACCGAAGCGCCGGAGGAGCAGCCCGCCAGCGAGGATGCCTGGGAACTCTACAAGCGGCGCTATCTGGAGTTCTTTCCGCCGGGTTTCCTGAACGGCAAGCGGATCGGGGTGTACCAGCACTCCGCCGTGATCCGCGATGTGATGGTGGAGGTGTTGGAGCGGCTGGGCGCGCAGGTGACTCCTCTGGGCCGCTCCGACGAGTTCATTCCGGTGGACACCGAGGCGATCCGGGAGGAGGACGTGCAGCTGGCGCGGGAGTGGGCCGGGCAGCATCCATTCGACTGCATCGTGTCGGCGGATGGGGACAGCGACCGCCCGTTGATCAGCGACGAGCGGGGCCACTGGCTCCGGGGTGACGTGGCGGGGATCCTCTGCGCGGGCTACCTCGGGGCGGATTCGGTCACCACGCCGGTCTCCAGCAACACGGCGGTCGAGAAGTGCGGCTGGTTCAAGCAGGTGGACCGCACGAAGATCGGCTCGCCGTTCGTCATCGCGTCGATGGAGGAGGCGATGAGGGCGGGGTTCAAACGGGTGGCGGGCTATGAGGCGAACGGCGGGTTCCTGATCGCGTCCGACCTCGAGCGGGAGGGGCGCAAGCTGCGCGCGCTGCCCACCCGCGACGCGTTGATCCTCCAGTTGAGCATCCTGGGCCTCTCGATAGAGCAAGGCCGGTCCATCGCGGGCCTGCTGGAGGAATTGCCCCAGCGGTTCACCTACAGCGACCGCCTCAAAGAGTTTCCCACCGAGAAGAGCCGTGCCATTCTCGCGCAGCTTTACACCGGAGAGGGGGAGCAGGATCGCGAGACGATCAATACCGCCTTCGAGCCGATCACCGGAACCGGCGTGGATGAGATCGACACGACGGACGGCCTGCGGATGACGTTCGGGCCGGAGATCATCCACCTGCGGCCTTCGGGCAACGCGCCGGAGTTCCGCTGCTACACGGAGGCGGACACGCCGGAGCGCGCCATCGAATTGAACCAGCAGGTGATGGCGCTCCTTCGGCAGTGGCAGGTGTGAGTCCCCCCGGCTCGCGGGGAAGGCACACTAAAATCCAGGACCTAAAAAAGCCGCCGGAAACGGTCTCCGGCGGCTTTTCCGTATCTGTTCAGAGGGGGTTACTCCTATTTTCTACCCAGCGCATCATCCTCAACGCCCGATGCCCAATGCCCCTTTCTTCGGGACCAGTTCATCGGGAATGGATTACGCGGGCGGGTCTCCCTTCATGACGCTGTCCCCGCTCGGCCCAGGAGTCGATTCTGAGGGGTATTCCGTGGAAGGCACTTCTCGTACTCTCACCGGTGACGCGCTCTCGGTTTGAGGTTCGCCCGATGAGGGTGTTTCGCTCAGGATGATTTCATTGGAAGATACCGGATCGGGAGAGGTGACGGGAGTCTCTTTTCGCTCGGTGGAGCGAGATTTCCGCCGGGATCGCTCCCTGCGGGAAGGGCGATCCTCATGCCAGGCGTCGCGCTCGATGGCCGAGACTTCGGTGTGTTCTCGCGAACGCTGGTCGGAGAGGCGGCTTCTACGGCCTTCCCGCCAGGCGACCCGACCGACTCCGCGCCCGCCAATCCCTTCGAGCGGCGCGTCTTCCACGCCGAGGAGGGTCCGGGCCACGTCACGCACTTTGTCGGGGTAGAGGGTGACGAAGGACGGCCCCTCATGACCCGGCAGAGTGGCGGTCTGCACCGACTCTTTTGGGAGGTTCTTGAGGAAAGAACCGAGACTCAGGAGCTGAGTGTCGGTGAGGTCGGTTTCGATGGAGCCGCGCGCCGCGTCGATGATGGAGGAGGCCTTGAGCCAGACACGGGGGTCGGCGAGGCGGCCCTTGAGCGCGTGGAGGAACTGCTGCTGGCGCTCGGCGCGGTGCAGGTCGCCGTCCACCTTGCGGATGCGGCAGTACCCGAGGGCCTGCTCGCCGTTGAGCCAGTGGGCCCCCGGCTCCAGGTGGACGTGGAGGTCACCCCAGTTGTCGTCGTAGTGCAGGGGCTTGTCCACGGTGACGGGTACGCCGCCGATCAGGTCCACGATCTTCTTGAACCCGTCGAAGTTGACGACGACGGTGTGGTCGGAGGTGATGCCGAGCAGCCCTTCCAGGGTCTTCTTCGACAGATCCGCGCCGCCATGAGCGAACGCGGCGTTGATCTTCTGGTAGCCGCGATAGCCGGGGATGCGAATCCGGGTGTCGCGGGGCACGGAGACGACGCTGGCCTGCCGGTTGGCGAAGTCGAACCGGACGGCCATGAGGGTGTCGCTGCGCTGCGCCTTGCCCACCACGCGCTTGTAATCATCCCGGTCCTGGTCCGCCCCGATGACGACGAGGGTGACGGAATTTTTGCCGGGAAAAGCGCGGTCCGGGGAGATGTCGCGCTGGACGACGGCGCTGATGACGTTACGGACGGTCGAGTTGGAGGCGTAAAGGTAGCCTGCTCCCACCGCGCCCGCCAGCAGTCCGGCCCCGGCTATGGCAGCCACGCCGAGCCCGAACATCGCCCAGCGTCGGCGCGCGCGACCCCGTCGCCGACGACGCTCATACGCTAAAGGATCTACCGGTTTCGTTCGATTCGTTTTATCCGTTTTATTAGAAGTCATGAAAGATCTCGGAGGAGGATTTGCCGATTCGTGCAGAATCGGTCCAGATTGAAGAGTAGAGGAAATAAGGATCTAAGGCCCGGAGGCGGGCAGGACAATAGCCTAACGGGCACGGCGTCGTCCTCATGTCAGAATGAATGAGCGACCCCGCACGCCATCCCAGTTTAACCCAAATCCCCTCTTCTTACAACGTATCGGGTTCTCCCCGGTCACGCGCTAGGGTGGAAAACCCGGAGGGTCGGGGGATTCAGGATTCCGGTCGTTCTCGACTCCTCTTCCTCTCGAAAATCGATAACGATAGAGAGGGGAAGTCACGCCTCAGGGGCATGGCCCGGTCCATCTCCGTCGGTGAATCCAACGACAGGACCCGCAACCGCTTCCCTCTTGTTGACGCTCGTCAGTCGGGGCGGGTTTCCTCAGACCCATGAGTTTCATTTAATCATGGAGTTCCGGCGGCGCAGCGGACAAGCGATAAGGATCTGAGGTGGCCGGCTTCATTCTACGCCCTCACGGATCAGCCACGTACCCGCAAGGAGAATCAATGGAAGAGCCATGGAAGGAAATCAGTCCGGTCGAGATGGATCGGCGCTTGAACGCGGGCGACCGACCGTTGCTGGTGGACGTGCGGACGCCGCCGGAAGTGGCCGCGTATCATATTCCCGGCATCCATTGGATTCCGCTGAACGAGCTCGCGGCGCGACACCAGGAGCTGGATCCGGAACAGGAGATCGTTCTCATCTGCGAGCACGGGGTCCGGAGCACGATAGCCTGCCAGTACCTCCACCAGCAAGGCTACCGGAAGCTGGGCAACCTCTCCGGGGGCATGAGCTGTTGGGACGGTCCTATCGAGCGGGGGCTGCCGATACAGTGATTGGGGAGTTAGGAAATTAGGGAGTCGGGGAGTTGGGCAATGGGGGAGTTGGGCAATGGGGGAGCTGGGGAGTGAGGGAGCTGGGGAGTGAGGCTGTGAAGGGGATGGGGCGGGGCGGGCGGTGATCCGATACCATGTGCTCAGGTGGGATGCGGACGGCTCCGGCGGCTGGACGAACCCGTCGCTGGTGGACCATGCCGTGGATCGGGCGGATGCGGAGATGGTTTACGCCGCGCTGATGGAGGAGTGGAGCCGCCACATGCCTCCGGACCGCGTCCGGATAGAAATCGTCGAGGTGGTGCGGCACCGGGATTATAACCCGGATAAGCCGGGGTGATGCCAGGCGATCTTCCCCGTGCGGGAAGAGTAAAATGCACAGTAAGTGGGTGAGTTGGTGGGGTCTTGCTTTATGTCCCACACGACTCTTCCTAATAAGCGGAAAATGTTGCGACTGCTCCACCAACTCACCAACTCACCCACTCACCAACTCACCAACTCACTAAACTACTTGATGTTGCCGTTCAGCCCGTTGGGGAAGAAGGCTTTGACGATGTTGATCACCTGCTGGGGTGAAAGCGTCACTGTGAGGCCGTTGTCCGTGGTGGGGATGAGGTTGTTTACGCTGGGCGGCTGCCCGATGGGGTTGACGGGCGAGTTCACTCCGCGAGCCACCGCCTGGTAGCGAATGTTCCCCGCGTGATACGCCTCCACGCCAAAGATGCGGGCCGCCGTATCCACCACGCTGGAACCCAGCAGCGCCCCCAGCGCACCGCCGTACGCGGCCACCCCGGTGTCTTCGAGTGCCCGCGCGACCCCGAGGAACTCCGCTTCCGAGCCGAATCCCACGCCGAGCGCCGCCAGGTTGATGGCGGGCCGCGCCACCGCCTGAGCGCCGAGGACGGACCGCAGCAGCACGACGTGATTCACTTCATCCTGGTACAGCTCCTGCGCGGTCGCGGCGATCAGCGAATCCGAGAGGGGGGCCTTGGCTCCCCCGGAAACGGCTCCCTGCGCGCCCGCGCCGGTGGTGATATTGGCGGGGATATCGTTTCCGGTGACGGCGAAGGAGTAGAACGTCGCTTCCAGGTACTCCAGCTGGAGGGCGAAATTCAGTACGTCCATCACCGATTGGGAGATTCCGCCGCCGCCGTTGCCGCTTCCGTTGCCGTTTCCCGGTCCTGGAATGAATGTATGCTCGTCATCCCCGCCGCATCCGGAGAGGATCAGGCCGGCGGCGGTCAGGGCCGCTCCACCCCCCAGCGTGCGGAGGAGACTCCGCCGGGAGACGGGTCCTTCCATCGGGCGATCAATAGGAGATGCCAGCGTGTCGCCTTTGTCCATGAGAGTTCCTTTCTTGAAAAGGGGATCGGTGGGCATCGGATCGGGTTCCGCCTGAGGAGGGAAAGCGGGGGGTTACGCGTCCGAAACCTCTGCCAGACTTTACTGTTTCAAAAAAAGATTAATAGAAGATAAATTCTGTCTTACTTTTTTCTATCATTCAGGGGCTACGCTTCGCAGAGGTGAAGGACCTGTCGGCGCCTCCCTTACCGGCCTGTCTACATTTCTTTATTCGTAATTGATTAGCGGCATGGCTTGGTTGAAGCCGGACTCTGGGTAAGTATGA
>JAHWJO010000623.1 GCA_019348365.1 Armatimonadota bacterium
CGCACAAAGCTGAAGCGCCTCTACCCTTCACATTCTTAGTGGTCATGTACTAGGACCTGTTATTGAAATAGAAGTCCCCTTCATTGCAGATAAACGGAGCTTGATACGAATGACGCAGTTGAAAGAAAACTTAATTCAGATCGATTTTTCGCCGTCGGTACGGGAGTTGACCCGATTGGACCTGGAGGCGGACGGGGAAGCGGGAGCCTTCGCTCTCGCGGATGCGCCGCGCCCGCAATCGTATCACATCATCACTTACGGCTGCCAGTTCAACGTCAGCGACAGCGAGCGGATCGAGGCGCAGTTGAAGGAGCAGGGCATGTCCGCCGCTTCCGATGAGGCTTCAGCGGAACTGGTGCTCATCAACACCTGCTCCGTCCGCGCCAACCCGGAAAATAAGGTCCTCTCCAAGCTCGGCGAATTGCGGCTTCTCAAACAGGATCGTCCCGACCTCGTCGTGGGGGTGTGCGGCTGCATGGCCCAGCGCGAGGGGGAGGCGCTGCTGAAGCAGGCTCCCGTCATCGACCTCCTGGTGGGAACCGCGAACGTCCCCCGCGTGTCGGAGCTGGCGCAGAAGGTCCGCGCCACCCGGAGCCGGCAGGTCGCGCTGGAGATCCCGACCACCCGCACCGAGGCGCTGGCGTTCGAGCGGGGCGGCACCCGCGTCGGCACGATGGGCAAGCTCAAGAGCTTCCTCCCGATCATCGAGGGGTGCGACAAGTTCTGCGCTTTCTGCATCGTGCCGAAGACGCGCGGGCGCGAACGCAGCCGCCCGATGGAAGAGATCGTCCGGGACGTGGAGCGCCTCGCCGCGAACGGCTGCAAGGAAGTGACCCTGCTCGGGCAGACCGTCAACGCCTACGGGATGATCGAGGACGGCGGCCACCGCAAGAGCGCCCCGCATTTCGCGTATCTTCTGGAGCGGCTGAATAACGTGGAAGGGATCGAGCGCATCCGGTTCACCAGCTCTCACCCGGCGGACTTCCGCGACGAGATGATCAATGCCATCGCCCGGCTGCCGAAGGTCTGCGAGTGGATCCACCTTCCCTTCCAGGCCGGGGACAACGAGGTGCTCCGGCGCATGGGCCGGGGCTACACCCGCGAGGCGTACATCGCGCTCGTGCAGAAGATCCGGGAGCGCATCCCCAACGTCGTTCTGACCACCGACATCATGGTGGGCTTCCCCGGCGAGACCGACGCCCAGCACGAGAAGACGGCGGAGCTGGTGGAGGAGCTTCGGTTCGATTCGGCGTACATGTTCGCCTACAGCCCTCGCCCGGACACCCCGGCGGCAGTCCTGGGGGAGCAGGTACCCCGCGCGGTGAAGAAGGCGCGGCTCAACCAGATCATCGCGATGCAGAACGCGATCACCTGCGAGATCAACGCGGCGGCGGTGGGGAGCGAGGTGGAAGTGCTGGTGGAAGGCCCCAGCCAGAAGAACCCGAAGCTGATGACGGGGCTGACGCGGGGAAACAAGACGGTGAACTTCACCGGGCCGGAGGCGCTACGAGGGCAGTTCGCGCGGGTGAGCGTGACGGAGGGGCACCTGTGGGGCTTCATGGGCGAGTGGACGGGGCGCGTTTCCCTCTCTTCGTTCGAGGCCGAAAGGAAAGGGGCGGCGGCATGACGATCACCTTATCCCCGGAGACGGAGGCGAAGCTGCGGGAGCGGGCGGAACGGGAGGGGCAGGACATCCAGACGCTGGCGAACCATCTGCTGACCCTCATTCTGGAGGAAGAGGCGAGAGATCGTCAGGAGGCCATCGAGGGCATCCGGCGGGGCCTCGAATCGGGCGCGGCAGGTCGGGTGCGTCCGGCGGATGCCGTTTTCGCCGAGATGCGCTCGAAGCTGCGTCCGTCGGAAGGATGACCTACCGGATCGAGTTCACGGATGTCGCTGACAAGGAGATTCATGAGATCCTGTTCTGGATGATCGGGCGTTCCCCCGAACGCGCCGGGCGTTGGCAGGAAGGGCTGGAAGAGTCCGTCTACTCCCTATCGGAACATCCCCGACGTTGCGCGTTAGCTCCCGAAGATAAAGCCTTTCCGGTGGAAATCCGCCAGAAGCTTTACGGAGTCTTTCGCATCCTGTTCACCCTCGTGGATGCCGACGGGGACGGGCAGGAGGACACCGTGCGGATTCTCCACATCCGCCACGGCGCGAGGCGTTTCATCCACGAGACGGATCGAAATGGCGAGGAGGACCCCGTTTGAACTTCACCGGGCCGGGGGCTCCGGGGGCGGTTCGCGCGGGTGAGCGTGACGGAAGGGCACCTGTGGGGCTACATGGGCGAGTGGACCGGGCGCGTCTCCCTCACCTCCTTCGGGGCCGAAAGGAAAGAGGCTGCAGCTTGACGATCAGCCTATCCCCGGATACCGTGACGAAGCTGTAGGAGCGGGCAAAGCGGGGAGATCCGGACATCAACACTCTGTCCGATCTGCTGCTCGTCATCGCTTTGGAAGGGAAGTACAGGAGCGTGTGGAGGACACTGACCTCTACCCGATCCAATCACAGTTCCAACGGCGACATCGACGACCCGGAGGACCGTGCCGGATCCAAACACGTCTCTCAAAATCCCGTTGAATGCTCTATGCGTCTCCCGTTCCATGAATG
>JAHWJO010000624.1 GCA_019348365.1 Armatimonadota bacterium
TGGACATGCCCGACTGGCACACCGGCGATGGGCTCCACATGGGCATCTGCGACGTGGAGGAGACGGAAGGAAACCTGAAGCGCGTCCGGTACGAGCCCTACATCGAGGAGCTGCGGCGCTGGCAGAAGAAGCTGAAGCGCGTCACCGAACTGGACGAGGACCCCTTCGACGAGCCCGTGGACCTGGACGACGTGGTGGCGGCGGCGAAACAGTTTAAGATGGAGCCGGATAAAGACTGGTCCTGACGAACGCCCCCGTCTTTTGGAGGAAGGACTCCGGTGACCCGATAAATAATTGGCTTTATGCACAAAAGTGCATACAATAAAAACCGATAGATGACGAGTGGGATGAGATAAAGGCAAGCATCAACCGGGAGAAACACGGGATCGATTTTGCCGATTCCGTGGCGGTCTTTTCCGATCCCGCCGCCCTCACGTTGGAAGAGGATGATTCTCCTCGGCTCGGAAGGCTACCCGTTCGGAACGCCGGTCGTATGAAGAGGGATGAGTGCGGCATGAAGAGGCATAGAGAATGAAAGAGGAATATGACTTCAATAACGGCAGGCGGGGTCCGGTCGAACCCCTGCCGCCGGGTAAAACACGCATCACCATCCGGTTGGACGACGATATTCTGGACTGGTTCCGGTCCCGCGTTCATGAGGCGGGCGGCGGCAATTATCAGACGCTGATCAACCGGGCTCTTCGCGAGCACATCGAATCGCGATCGGAATCCATCGAGGAGATCCTGCGTCGAGTGTTACGGGATGAACTGAAAACCCGTGCATGAAAGCGATAAGGTTCCTCCGGCGATAGCGACTGTGAGAGCAAAGATCGTGCGATTTGTGATGATTCCCAGCCCGGCATGTCGCATGTCGAGTGTATCAAATGAAGCCGGACAAGGACGGGCCGTAGAGACCCCTGCGCGTTCTTCAGGCCTGGAGGAGATGCCCTTTTGAATTATCGAATACTGCTGCCCCTTCTTCTCCTCGTCTTCCCAGCTCTCCCGGCGAAGACGGCGGCTCCCGGCAAGGTGAAGAGGACGCCTGCGAGCCCTCCGAAGCCTCCCGTCTCCCGCAAGCCGCTCTTCCGCGATTTCATGGGCCTGAACGTCCACACCGTCCAGTTCAAGCCGGAACTCTACCGGCCCGTCACCCGTTTGCTGCGCGACTACCACGGGATGAACTGGGATGTGGGGGACGATCCCTCGCGCCCCACGACGTTCCCCATGGCGCATAACGGGGTGGACTGGGGGAAGCTCTACGGCTCATGGAAAGAGGCGGGATACCGGATCGACGTCAGCGTGATGTTCAGCGGCATCCCGCAGAAGGCGTGGAAGAACGTCGATCAAGACGCGTATCAGTACGGTCGGGCCTTCGCCCGGTACTTCGGCCCGTCCGGTCCTCATAAGCTCGTCGAGGCGGTGGAGATCGGCAACGAGCCGGGATTCTACGACGACCCCTTCTACCGCGCCCTCTTCGAGAACATGGCGAAGGGCCTCCGCCGGGGCGATCCCCGTCTCCTCATCTCGACCTGCGCCGTTGCGCCGGAGCCGAGCGGCGAGTATCACAAGAGCATCGAGACCGTCAAAGGCCTGGAAAAGCTCTACGACATCATCAATCTCCACTCTTACGCCCAGGTCGAGGGGTATCCCACCTGGCGGCGCAGCCACCCGGAAGATCCCGATATCAACTTCCTGAAGCGGATCAAAGATACCCTCGCCTGGAGAGACAGAAACGCCCCCGGCAAGAAGATCTGGGTGACGGAGTTCGGGTGGGACGCGACGACGAAGCCCCAGGCGAAAGAGGGCATTTTCAAGCAGTGGGTCGGGTCCACCGAGACCGAACAGGCCCGTTACATCGTCCGCGCCTATCTCGTCTTCTCCGCCATGGACGTGGACCGCGCCTACCTCTTCTGGTTCAACGACCAGGACAGCGCGAGCGTCCACGGCTCCTCCGGCCTGACGCGCCACTACCAGCCGAAGCCGTCCTTTCACGCCGTCGCGCACCTTCAGAAAACCCTGGGGGATTACCGCTTCGGGCGGGCGGTCGTGCAGCGCCCCGGCGACCTCTACGTCTACGAATTCCACCACGCCACCGATCCCAAACGCCGCATCTGGGCGGTCTGGTCCCCGACGGGAAAGGAGCGCCGCACGGAACAGACGCTCACCGGATTGCCCGGTGCGGTCGTCTCGGCGGAACGCATGCCCCTGAAGCCGGGAAGCGCAGAGTCCGTCCCGTGGAAGAGCGCCGGGAAACGGGCCGTCCGCCTGGACGTGGGTGAATCCCCCGTTTACCTCCGGCTGCGCCTTCCATGAATCCAATCCCAGGGCGCATCCCATCTCAGACAAGGCTTTCATTCCCGGCAACATACCGAAGGGTGAGGGTAACGCGAGACTCTATTCTCTCGCAAGGAAAGAGGAGGAGCGACGCCTAAAAAGGATGGGAGAGGCGGAAAAGATTGACGTGAGTATCGACGCTTCAGGAGGCGCGGAAAGGCGGATACGGATGAAACGGCGGGCCGGTTTCGGGATTCAGGCGGGGTCGGGCATGTTGGCTCTGGCCCTGATGGCGGGGAGCCAGTGGGCTGCGGCGGAGCTTCCCCCGGATGC
>JAHWJO010000625.1 GCA_019348365.1 Armatimonadota bacterium
GCCGGCCCCTGCCGTATTTAACAACAAACGTTTAAACCAACCGTGCTTCGTCGTTGTTCTCCGGCCTCCCACTCGGCCAGGTGAGGTTTTGAACGGGCCGGAAGATCTCCCGCACCTCGTTCAACAATTCGGGGTCCGGCGGGGATTGCGCCCACTCGACGTTCTTCTTCAGGTTCTCCAGGCTCGCCGTTCCCACCAGCGTGGTCGCGATGTCAGGATTCGCGACGGCGAACTGAAGGGCGAGCCGGGAGAGGTCTTCGCCTCGCTCGCGGCAATGCTCCGCCGCTTTCCGGGCCGCCGCCTTCAACGCGTCCGGGGCCGGGTGCCACACCGGCGCGCCGCGCTCGGTCAACAGTCCCATGGAGAGCGGGGAGGCGCTGATGATCCCCACCCCTTTCTCTTTCAGGAACGGGATGATGCTCTCCAGGGAAGCGTCGTTCAGGGAGTACCGGCAGTAGGAGAGGATCGTGTCCACCTCGGTTCGGGAGAGGACTTCCCGGAAAATCTTCAAAGGCAGCCCCGTGATCCCGATGAACCGCGCCTTCCCCTGCTCCCGCACCCGGCGGAGGGCCGGGATCGTCTCCTCGATCACCTGATTGGGCGAGCCGAATTCGATGTCATGGCACTGGATCACGTCGATCACGTCCACCCTGAGCCGTTCCAGGCTCTCGTCCACGCTCCGGGTCACGCGCTCGGCGGAGAAATCGAACCGGTCCGGCCCGTATCGACCCACCTTCGTTGCCAGTATATAGGAGTCGCGGGGGAATCCTTTCAGGGCTTTCCCCAGCACGGTCTCCGCTTGTGTCTCCCCGTAGTAGGGGGACACGTCGATGAAGTTGATGCCGAGGTCGATGGCCTCATGCACGGTCCGGATGCCCTCCGATTCGTCGATATTGCGGAAGACGCTGCCGAGCGGGGAGGCTCCCAGGCTCAGGACGGAGACGTTCAGGCCGGTGCGGCCCAGCAGGCGAGTTTGCATGAGATCAGCTCCACGGATGAAAGTTCGCTTATACCCCACAGGCGGGGCAGCAAGGAAACCCGGATGAATGGGGCAGTCAAAAGGAGGGCCGGAGTTTCAACGTTCCCCGTTGGATGGGGTGTTCAAAAGATCATCAAGATCGAGCCGCCGGGTGTGCATCGCCAATTGGCCGTCCGGGGTGCGCGGCCACTCTTCCGGAGGTCGGTCCCGGTACAGCTCGATGCCGTTGCCGTCGGGATCGCGGAGGTACAGGGCTTCGCTCACGCCATGGTCGCTCGCCCCGTCGAGAGGGATATTCGCGGTCATGAGGCGGCGCAGGGCATCCGCCAGCTCGGCGCGCGTAGGGTAAAGAATCGCGAGGTGGTAGAGGCCGGTCGTGCCCGGAGGCGGCGGGGAACCGCCCTTGCTCTCCCAAACATTCAGCCCGACGTGGTGATGATAGCCCCCGGCGGAGACGAACGCCGCCTCCCTGCCGTAGTGCTGCGTCAATTCAAATCCGAGCACCCCGCAGTAAAAATCGAGCGCGCGCTCCAGATCCGAAACTTTGAGGTGAACGTGCCCGATGGACACTCCCGGGTGGATCGGGCGGGAGCCTCCGGCGGTCTCCGACGGGGCGGGCTCTTCATTGGGATCCGGCATGGCCGTACCTTTCCAGACGTTATGGCCGGGGAGCCGGAGGCGGACCCCGATCTCCTGCGGCAACACTTGATGACCGGCTCCTGACGCTACTCCAGGATGGGATGGGGCCGCACCGTCTCCGACGCTTTGGGCAGGGGCAAAAACCGCCCCAGGGCGAAGCGTCCCGGCCCGGCGATCAGGACGGGCACGAGCAGGCCGATGAGCGCGAGGTTGTATTCGTACCCCCGGTTCGACAGGAAGAAGCCGTTCCTGCCGTGGACCAGCGCAATCGCGCCGAGTATGATCAGGATAATTGAGGCCGCCGAGAACCGGGACAAGAATCCCACGAACAGTCCCAGTCCGCCAAAGAATTCCCCGATGGCCACCAGCAGCCCGATGACGCCCCCGCCGCCGGGTCCCTGCGGCCCCTTCACGCCTTCCAGCCCCGGCCCGCCGAACGCGCCGAAGAGCTTCTGGGAGCCGTGGGCCATGAAGATGACCCCGGCGATGACCCGAACCGTCAGGAGCGCCCAATCCACGGCGGGACGGTCCTGCGTTGCGTAAGCGCTGTTCATCATGGCTGCTTTTCTCCTGTCTTCTCCCTCACGCGGACAAACGCCTCCGCCACCCGGTCCACCTCCTCCGGCGTGTGAGCGGCGGAGAGCTGCACCCGGATCCGCGCCTTCCCCTGGGGCACGACGGGGTAGCTGAACCCGATGACATAGATGCCCTCGTCCAGCAGCATGGAAGCCATCCGGACAGCCCGTGAGGCTTCCCCCAGCATAATCGGGACGATGGGGTGATCGCTCTCCGGGAAATCGAACCCGTCCCCGGCCATGCGGCGACGGAACCGTCGCGTGTTCGAACGGAGCCGCTCCAGCAATTCCGATGACTCTCCCATGATCTCCAGCACTTTGAGGCTCGTCGCGGCGATGACCGGGGCCAGGGTGTTGCTGAAGAGATAGGGCCGCGACCGCTGCCGGAGCAGCTCGACGATCTCCCGCC
>JAHWJO010000626.1 GCA_019348365.1 Armatimonadota bacterium
GTTATCTGTCCCTGTGTGGGTGTTTGGGTGTGTGGGTGTGTGGGTGTGTGGGTGTGTGGGTTTGTGGGTGAAGGGGACGCGGGCCTGCGGCACGCGTATGGGAACTTATAAACCCCTATTTAACCGAAGAGAGGTGGAGACGCAGAGAACCCCTTTCAAATGAAACCGCAGATGAACGCCGATACACGCAGATTGAAAACACGTACTTCCTCATCCGCGTCCATCCGTTCCGATCCGCGTGCCGCAGGCCCGCGTCCCCATCGCTCCTCTCATCCAGTCAGTACAAGCTCATCAGCCGTTCCGTTCCCTCCGGCGGGGTCCGCTCGAATTCCTCGCTGATCCACCGCGCGCGGGAGGGCTCGCCGGGGTTGCGGTAGGCGTACACGACCGCCCAGCGCGTGAAGCTGTCCGGCTTCCGGGGGCGAACCGCGTGGGCTGCGTGGGTCCACATCAGGATCACCGTCCCTTCCGGCGCGGAGAGCGTCTCAATCTCCAGCGGCGCGTCGGATGAGGAACTATGGGGATGATGCTCCCCGGCCATCCACCCGCCCCGCAGTTCCTCATCCGACGCGGCCCGGATGCCGGGGTCCCGGAACAGATGGCTCCCCGGCACGACCGCCAGCGCCCCGTCTTCTCCCGTGAAGCCGTTCACATAGAAGAAGATCCGCACGAACCCGAGGTCCGGGCTCGCCTCGCCGTAGCCGTGGCTGTGCCACCCGATCCCATGGTTCCCTGGCGGGCGATTCAGGGCGACGCAGTGGTCGTATCGGATCTCCGGCCCGAGAACCGCCCGCGCCAGCTCCAGCAGTTGCGGGTGCGCGATGAGGCTCGCCAGGTACGCGTTCCACTCCGCTGAGTACCGCTGCGGTCCGCTCCCGTGCATCTCCTCCAGCGCGAGAACCTGTGAGAGCGCTTCCGTCAGCCGCTCCCGCGCCGAATCCGTCAGCAGTCCGGGCAGCGCGAGATGCCCATCGCGGTCCATCCGCTCCCGCTCCTCCGCTCCAAACGCGTACGGGTGAAAGATCGGTTCCATGGGACTCCCTTCGGGAGAGTAGCCAGTAGTCGGTAGCCAGGAGTCGGTAGAACCCCCTCCGAAGCCGGTAAGTTATGCATCAAGGCTGGGGTTCTACCGACTCCTGGCTACCGACTACCGCGTTATTCTGGCAGTGGACGGAGCGGAAGAGCGTCCGGCGGAGCGGCGGCATGTCCTCCAGCAGTTCCGGATGGGGCTGCCACTCGTGCCATTTGGCGTTGACGGTATTGTAGCAGTTGAAGACCGCCACCCGGTCCCACTCCGGGTTCGTCCACTTCGCGCCGGTGTGGCAGAGCGCCTCCGTGAAGAAGAGCACCGATCCCGCCGGGCAGGCGTACGTCTCCCACAGCGGCGAATCGCGGTCGTCGGTGGAGGGGGGGCGCTTGAAGGCGGCCTTGTGGCTTCCCGTCAGGAACATCGTGCCGCCGGTGCCGTGCTCCACCGGGTTCAGCTCCCACACCGCGCGGGTCAGGCCGCTGCTCACCGCGCCGGGTCGGCAGTGGTACGTGTGGGAATTCCCCGGAAAGTTGAACATCCCGCCCCCGCCGTGGGGCCGGAAGTTGTCGTGCCCCTCCGTCCGCAGGGCCAGGAACGAGTTCTCCAGCCGGAACCCATAGCCGTCCGGCGTGGCGAGCGGCGGATGCGCCACGAACTCGTTCATGAAGCCGACGACGACCGGGTGGTCGGTCAGCTTCTGGCACGGCCCGCCGATGGGGGAACGTTGGGGCAGGGGGACCGACTCCCGATCCCGCTGGAGCCGATAACAGTGGTCCCTCATCTCCGCCGCTTCCCCTTCGCTCAACGCGCCGGGGACGAGGAGCCAGCCTTTCGTATCGAGGAGATACTTCTGCTCCTCGGTCAGTTCGACGGGGGGCAGTCCCTCCGCGTTCGTTTCCGGCAACGGGATCACTTCTCGACCTTCCTCTCCTCTCGTGGGGGCATCCGCAAGTCGTCCGGCTCTTTGTTTGGCCGGGGACCCGGCTTCTCCTTTAGGAAATGCGAGGGAGAACGGGTGAGAAGAGGAAGAATGGGGCGAAAAAGAAAAGCTCGCGGAGTGGCCCCATGAAAAGGCGCTCTCGCGAGCTTGATCCAGTGATTTCGGCTTCAAGCGGAGGAGAAGCTACACTTTCCGCATGAAACGCGTTTTTGATCCTCCGCCGGAGGTCTTTCCCTTGCCCTGCACGTTATTCTGGCGCAGGCCCGCCAGGTGGCCGCTCTCCGCCGGGCCTTTCTTGCCTTTGGCCTGCGCCCGCCGCTCCGCGCGGTTCATGGGCGGGGCCTCTTGCGTGTCCGTTCCGGCTTCGGCGGTCGCGTCACCCGCCGGCGCATCCGGCGCTTCGGGAGTCGTGGGTTCACTGTTATCGGGAGTCATGGCAGATTCTCCTTTCCGAAAGGCTGATTCAAAGTGTGGGGTCGATCTTATTGTACCCGTTTCCCTTATCGACCGGCAGAGATGAGCCGCTCAGGCACAGCTTTCCGGCCTCCTTTGGACCGATGGAGATTAGTACGCCCCCGCCGCGACGAACCGCTCCTCCATGGGATACTTCTCCAGGTACTCCT